>CADCRB010000128.1 GCA_902803745.1 uncultured Lachnospiraceae bacterium | reverse complement strand
CGAGGTCCATAACGGAATGTTCGACATACTCACGGTTCATGGTATAATCGTGTTCGCGCTGATAGTCATCCTGCTTTTCAGGATGTTTGAACGATGCAGACCGGATGGTTTACATAAATCGAAACCGTGCGGATCAGATCAGGGGATCAATTCTCAGGAGGAGGGAATGGTCCGTATCCGCCGCCTGGCTCTTTCTGCTGCGTTCGCGATGATGTTCACGTCATGGTTTGAGAATTTCTTTACGGTCCCTCCCTACAGCATCATCTTTATGAGCTTCGTGCTTATAGCGGATCCGGGGACGGGCAACAGGGGATAAATACAACATTTTGGTCAACGATATCGGTTTTGTGGTTTTTGTGGTAGAATATAGAAGATTCTTGATTTTGAAAACCTGATTTTTCTTTTCGGAGGGTAATGAATATGGGATACAAGGAAAACTACAACGAGTGGCTTGAAAACTCCTATTTTGATGAGGAGACAAAGAAGGAGCTTAAGAGCATAGCGGGAGATGAAAAGGAAATAGAGGAAAGATTCTATAAGGAGCTTGAATTCGGGACCGGCGGACTTCGCGGTATCATCGGAGCAGGCACAAACCGTATGAATATATATACAGTCCGCAAAGCCTCACAGGGACTTGCAAACTATATCATTAAAAACAACGGACAGGACAAGGGCGTGGCGATAGCTTATGACTGTCGTTTCATGTCACCGGAGTTTGCCGATGTGACTGCGCTCTGTCTTGCGGCAAACGGGATTAAGGCTTATGTGTTTGACTCGCTTCGTCCCACTCCTGAGCTTTCTTTTGCGCTGCGTGAGCTTCACTGCATAGCGGGGGTGGTTGTCACGGCAAGCCACAATCCTCCTGAATACA
Source organism: uncultured Lachnospiraceae bacterium (assembly GCA_902803745.1). GTDB lineage: Bacteria > Bacillota > Clostridia > Lachnospirales > Lachnospiraceae > NK4A144. The sequence continues at coordinate 7,669 of CADCRB010000128.1, read as the reverse complement.
ACGGCTATAAGGTTTACTGGGAGGACGGTGCCCAGGTATCAGTGCCCAGGGATCAGGAGATCATAGATGAAGTAAATAAGGTGCAGATCACTGAGGCAAAGACGATGGATCTTGATGAGGCTAAGGAGAAAGGTCTCTATAACGTGATCGGAAGCGGGATCGATGATAAATATATTGCTGAATTAAAGAAACTCATCATCCATCCCGAAGTCATAGAGGAGATGGCAGATGACATCAAGATCGTATATTCTCCTTTCCACGGTACGGGTAATATACCTGTAAGGAGGATATTAAAGGAGCTCGGCTTCAAGCATGTATTCGTGGTACCTGAGCAGGAGCTTCCTGATCCTAAGTTCACTACCCTTGATTATCCCAATCCGGAGGATCCCAAAGCCTTCACTCTTGCTTTGAAGCTTGCGAAGGAAAAGGATGCGGATATCGTGCTTGCGACGGATCCGGATGCGGACAGACTTGGTATATATGCTAAGGACAAGGAGACCGGGGAATATATACCCTTCACAGGAAATATGTCCGGAATGCTGATAGGAGAATACAGGATCAGTGAGCTTAAGGCCCTCGGAAAGCTTCCTTCAAACGGCGCTCTTGTAAAGACCATAGTCACGACCAATCTGGCTGATGCCATAACAAAAGCCTACGGTCTTACACTTATCGAGGTCCTGACAGGCTTTAAGTATATCGGTGATCAGATAAAGAGATTCGAGCAGGACGGATCCCACGAGTATGTATTCGGACTGGAGGAATCCTACGGATGTCTTGCCGGAACGCATGCCAGGGATAAGGATGCAGTCTGCGCTGTCATGTGCCTTGCGGAGGCGGCTGCCTTCTACAAGAAACAGGGGCTCACCCTCTGGGATCAGATGATGAGGATCTATGAAAAGTACGGGTTCTACAGGGAGGGCATCCATACCATTACGCTCAAGGGCATTGACGGAGCGGAGCAGATAAAGGGTATTATGGAGAGAATAAGGACGGCTCCGCCTGAAACCTTCGGAGGACTGAAGGTCAATAAATTTGTGGATTATGATAAGGGACCGGAGGTCACCGGACTTCCCGTATCGGATGTGCTCTATTTTGATCTGGAAAATGATTCCTGGTGCTGCGTGAGACCTTCGGGTACGGAGCCCAAGATCAAGTTCTATATGGGAGTAAAGGGCACGAGCCTCGATGATTCAAACGAAAAGCTCGAGGCGCTTAAAGAAGCTGTCGTCGCGATGGCCTGATAAGAGCAGTATAAGGTGTCCGCTCCGAAGCGTTTTATAAAAAAGACAACCTCGGACAGAAGATTCTGGATCGTGCTGTACGCCCTGCTGGCGCTGATGGCTGTGATCTCCATTTATGAAGGCATAGGCAACGGCCTTGTATGGAGCCAGGATTTCCAGTATGATGCGACATCTGCGCTTATCAACGGTTATGACCCTTATGATATCAGCAGGGATTTTGACAAAGCATCGCTTCCTGATATTGCAAATCTTAAGGGCTTTTATGATTACTATGAGGGACTCGGCACACCGCAGAGGATGGAGGCAAACCAGTTTCCCTCGCTGCTGTATATCCTTACCGGATATGCGCTTCCTCCTTATAATGCGGCGCGTGTGCTTTGGACCGTAAGCAATATTCTCTGTACTGCGGTCATGATCTGGCTTTTGAAAAAGACCTTTATGGCCAGGGTAGATGACAGGATGTATCCCGTTTTTGTGATGCTGATGCTGGCGGGTACTCCCTGGAGAAATCAGATGGGAGTCGGACAGCATACACTTTTTGCTGTCGCGTTCTTCCTTTTGGCTGTATATGTATCAGAGCGGGGCTTGGCAGATGAAAACGCAGGGGATACGAGCAGCACTGCCCGTATTGTTGCATCAGGTCTGCTGCTGTCGCTTAGCTACTTGAAGTATACGGTCACTGCACCGCTTGCGGTATATTTTATTTATAAAAAGAGATGGAAGGAATTTGTGATCAGCCTTGTGCCGCATTTGATCCTTACCGGTGTGGCAGCCTCGGTGCTTCATGAATCCTTTGTCGATATGCTGATAAAGCCTTTAAAGGTTGCTTCGGCACTTGCGGCTGAGGGAGGCATAGATATAGGCGTGCTTACCGGCGGGCATCCCGCGGGATTTATAATTACCGGCCTGGCTATGGTATTCCTTTTTGCGGCTGCCCTGATGCTTCCTGAGGGAAACGACGAGCTTTTTATTTCGCTCGCTGTACTGCTTTCGCTTGTTATGACATATCACAGGATATATGATTTTTTCGTTATGATCATAGTCTTCGGATATTTTGCAACAGGAAGGATGAAGACAGCAGAGATTATTTATTTTATAACGACACTGATGTTCTTTTTCGTGCTCAGGATATTTCACGACAATGTGATATGCCTGACCGTGGGCGGGGCGCTGTATTACGCCTGCCTGATCTCGTTTGTGGTGGTGACGGTGGACAGGATAAAGGCCGGCGTCAGTCAGAAATAAAACTGCGTTATTAATAGGAGGAGTTGATATATGGATAAGCTTTTCATAGTGATCCCTGCATATAACGAGCAGGAAACGATCGAGGATATTGTGAGAAAGTGGTATCCGAATGTGCTGCTCGGTGAAGAGGGATCGCGGCTTGTCGTGATAGACGATGGCTCAAAGGACGAGACAAGGGAAAAGCTCGACAGACTTAAGGAAGAGTTTCCCCTTCTGGATGTAAGGCACAAACAGAATTCGGGACATGGACCGTCCATCCTTGCGGGTTACAAATATGCGATCTCTGAGGGCGCGGATTATATCTTCCAGACTGATTCCGACGGACAGACAGAGCCCTCCGAATTTCCTGAGTTCTGGGAGATGCGAAGGAAATATGAGATGATAGTGGGATACAGGAAGGACAGGGAGGACGGCCTTGGAAGAGTCGTTGTCACCAGGGTTTTGAGAGCTCTTATCTTTCTTACCTTCCACGTATATGTTAAGGATGCAAACACTCCCTTCAGACTGATGAAGGCATCCGTGCTTGAGAGGGAGATCAAATATGTCCCCAAGGATTATTTCCTGACGAATGTGCTGATCTCGGTCATTTTCACAAAGAGGAAATACAGGGTGAAATATCTTCCGATCACCTTCAGACCAAGACAGGGCGGCACGAATTCCATAGATCTCAGGAAGATCACGGGCATAGGACTGTGCTCCGTAAAGGACTTTGTAAAGCTTAACAGGATAATTTCAAATCCATATTAATAGAGGAGGTTATTATGAAACCCCGTATATTACTTTTTATTCCGGCATACAATTGTGAGAAGCAGATAGTCAGGGTGCTGGACTCCCTGGACAGAAAGATCATGGACTATATTGATGAAGTCGTGGTCATTAACAACCGCAGCACTGACGGTACGGAGGAAGCGGTACAGGAGTTCATCAGAACCCATACTTATATGCCGGTACGTCTTTTCAGGAATAAAGATAATTACGGTCTTGGAGGATCTCACAAGGTCGCTTTTAATTATGCGATACACGAAGGCTTTGATTATATCATAGTGCTTCACGGCGATGATCAGGGCAATATCCATGATTTTCTTCCGGTGCTTAAAAAGGAGATATACAGAGGCTATGACTGCGTGCTTGGCGCAAGATTTATGCTGCAGTCTCACCTTGAGGGATATTCGCTTTTCAGGACAGTAGGCAACATTGTTTACAATTTCCTCTATGCAGCCGGGATGAGGATGAGGGTCTTTGATCTGGGCTCGGGGCTTAATATGTATGCTGTTGATGCGCTTAAGGAGAAGTTCTACCTTAAATACCCTGACAATCTCATGTTTAACTGCACGATGCTTCTTTCGGTTGCTTTTTATAATATGACAATGAGATTTTATCCCATCTCCTGGCGAGAGACGGATCAGGTTTCGAATGTCAAGATGGCATCGCAGTCCATGAAGACTCTGAAGATACTTTTTGATTATATGGATATGCCTACCAGGCTTCGCGGTGAGTACCGTGACATTCCGCGGACAAAATATGAGTATGAGGAAGTATAGAGCTCTTTTCTGAGAGCCGGATCTCCTTATTAGGCGGAGTGTTTTGATGAATGTAAAAAGAGTAACGGATTATTTCCGAAGAAACGGGATAGGGAGTACTTATTATGCTGTGAGGCAGCATCTGAGTGACGCAAAGGTCGACAGGGAATACAACAGGGAGCTTAAAGCCCTGCATGACATCCGCACGATAGATGATGCATCCCTTGCGAGGCAGACCGGTAACTGCCTGCCCAATAAACCGCTGATATCAATACTTGTGCCGACCTACAGGCCGGAAGATAAGTATTTCAGGGAGATGCTCCGCTCCGTTAAGGCTCAGACCTATCAGAATTTCGAGCTGCTCCTCGGCGCCGGAGGCGGCATATCGGAAAATACCAATGCTGCTCTCAGTGAAGCAAGGGGAGACTATATCGCGCTGCTTGATCAGGATGACTTTATCGAGCCGGATGCGCTCTACCGGATTGCTCTGGAGATAAATATGGACGCCAAGCTCATCTATACCGATGAGGATAAGTATGACACTGAAAATGACTGTTACCTTCGTCCTTTCAGGAAACCTGATTTTGATATGGATCTGCTGCTTTCCAATAATTATGTCTGCCACTTCCTTGCAGTTAAGCGGGAGCTTGCTCTGAAGGCCGGAGGATTCAACAGCGAATATGACGGAGCTCAGGACCACGATTTCATCTTAAGATGCGCAGAGCTGATAAAGCCGGAAGAGATATCACATGTGAGACGGATACTCTATCATTGGAGGATCCACAAGGGCTCCACTGCAGGTGATCCCGGTGAGAAGAACTATGCTCATACAGCCGGGAAAAGGGCGATCGAGGATTACCTTAAAAGAAACGGCAAGGATGCTGAGGTTTCGGAAACAGAGCACAGAGGGTTTTACAGGGTTGAATATAAGGCCGGATCCGCAGATGAGGACGGATATAAGATGTACCTCGGAAAGGGCATTTATCCCGTAAAAAAGGATTATGAGTCGAGGATGCGGGCATATCTTGAGGCAAATCCGGATGTCGGGGCAGTAGGCGGAAGGGTCATAGATCTCTTAGGAAGAGTGATCTCAGCCGGCTATGAAAGGAATGAAGACAGGGAGGTCGTACCGCTTTACCGTGGTATGAACTACAGGATGTCAGGAGAATTCCATATGGCAAAGCTCAGGAGACAGGTTGACATAATATCCAACCAATGCATGATGCTCAGATCATCCCTTGAGGACTGTGCAGTCAGCGATTCCGGCAGAATGTGCAGGAAGATAAGGGATAAGGGATACAGGATAGTGATAGATCCTCAGATGGTATTTGTTAAAAAATAGAGGAGAAGGTCGTATTTCGCAAGGGACAGATAATGGAAGCAAGCGTAATTATTCCAAACTACAACGGGGCTGACTTTATAAAAGAATGTATAGACTCCCTTAAGCTTCAGGAATATAAAGATTTTGAGATCATCGTCGTGGATAACGGATCAAAGGATGATTCCGCAGATCTCGTAGAGAGAGAATATCCCGGCATAAGACTCAAAAGACTTGATCAGAATTATGGCTTTTCCAGAGCGGTAAATGAGGGGCTCAGGATGTCTGAGGCGCCTTTTGTGATCCTGCTTAATTCGGATACAAGAGTTGAGACCGGCTTCGTGGGCGCTTTGGTATCTGCGATAAAAAGTGATGAGAGTGTCTTTTCCGTGGCATCAAAGATGATCCAGATGAAACGTCCCGATAAGCTTGACGGAGCCGGAGATCTTTATTCTGCCTTCGGCTGGGCCTATGCAAGGGGGAAGGGCAGAAGCTCTGAGGGATATACAAAGACCGCGAAGGTTTTTTCTGCCTGCGGAGGAGCAGCGATCTACAGAAGGAGCATCCTGGATGAGATAGGCTGGTTTGATGAGTTTCATTTTGCTTATCTGGAGGATACGGATATCGGCTACAGGGCGCGCATCATGGGATATAAAAATATCTACTGCCCGGAAGCAAAGGTATACCATGTGGGCAGCGGAGCCACGGGAAGCCGGTATAATGACTTCAAGATAAGGATCTCCGCGAGAAATAACATGTACGTGATAATGAAGAATATGCCGGTTTTGCAGATCATTGTAAATCTTCCGTTTCTGCTGCTGGGCTTTACGATAAAGGCTCTGTTTTTCATACTGATAGGCCATGGCAGGGCATATCTTTCCGGACTGAAACGAGGCTATATCCTGTGCAGGGATGCCAGGAAATTCCCTTACTCATCCAGAAATCTCAAGAATTATTTTGTTATACAGCTGGAGCTTTGGCTGAATCTTTTCAGGAGATTACCGGGATAGCCTATGATAAGGAATAATCAGAGTTTCCTGAACAAGGTTCATGTGGTGCTTGACGGCGCGGTTACAGGGTTTTCTTATTTCCTAGCTTACGAGATAAGGTTTAATACGAGACTCAATGATCCTACCATACCTCACCTGCCTATGTATATGTATATGTGGGCTCTTCCTTTCCTGATCGTTTCTTATATTTTCCTTTACAATCAATTTGGTCTCTACAGATCAAAGAGGCTTGGAGGGAGACGGAAGGAGCTGGTAAATACCATTTACGCGAATATCGTCGGTTTCATTGGCTTCGTGTCGGTGCTCTATGTCATCAATCAGACAGACTTTGCGCGATCCATGCTGGTCATCTTTGCGATCATAAATGTTATCCTTGAAACCCTTATGAGAAATATCATAAGGTATATTCTGCAGTTCATAAGGAAAAAAGGATATAACAAAAAATACCTGCTGCTTGTCGGATATTCGAAATCCGCTGAGGAATATATCCGGAGGATAAGACTTAATCCGCATTGGGGATATGAGGTAACGGGGATCCTGGATGACAGAGTTCCGGCGGGCACTATGCTCAGGGGTGTCAAGGTGCTTGGCCGTATCGCGAACCTGGATGTGATATTGCCGGAGAATAAGATAATGGAGATCGCCATAACACTGCCCCTTGATGAATACAGCAAGCTTGAGCGGATCGTGGCAAAATGCGAAAAGAGCGGAGTACATACCCAGTTCATTCCGGACTACAACAGGGTCATTCCTTCGCGCCCCATAATGGAGGATGTGGAGGGGCTTCCGGTCATTAATATAAGGAATGTTCCGCTGACTTCCACGGAAAACCGCTTTATCAAACGTACAATGGACATAGTCGGGGCTATTCTGCTTCTGATCATTTTTTCTCCTATAATGCTGGCGGCGTTTATAGCCGTAAAGCTTTCCTCGGAAGGGCCGGCGATCTACAAGCAGGAAAGAGTAGGACTTCATAATGTTAATTTTATGATGTACAAATTCAGGACTATGGAGCTGCAAAAAGAAAGTGAAGAGAAGAAGCACTGGACGGTGCAGGACGATCCGAGAGTGACCAAGGTCGGCAAGGTGCTGCGTCATACCAGCATGGACGAGCTGCCCCAGCTTATAAATATCCTGAAGGGTGATATGTCCATAGTCGGACCGAGACCTGAGAGACCGCAGTTTGTCGAGAAATTCAAGGAAGAGATACCCCGTTATATGATAAAACACCAGGTGCGTCCCGGGCTTACGGGCTGGGCGCAGGTAAACGGTCTCCGCGGGGATACCTCGATCAAGGACCGCATCAAATTTGATATTTATTATATAGAAAACTGG
>CADCRB010000127.1 GCA_902803745.1 uncultured Lachnospiraceae bacterium | reverse complement strand
TCACGAAGCCCGAGTCCGTCAATATGGGATACCTTAAAATGATCCTTAATCTCACGGATCGAAGCTTCCTCGTCATAATATCTTCCAGGCAGTGAATTTATCTGGATATGATGCATTCCCCTCAGCTCATCAGTATCCACTCCAGACATAAAAAAAGCTTCGTTACATATTATCTCTTTGGGTGAAAACCTTATGATCTCATCAAAAAGACTCCTGCAATCCTTTATCTCTGCCACGGAAAACTCTCCCGTGGTGACATCCGCAATGGCGATCCCGAAAGGACAGGAGGAATAAAAGATGCTCATAATATATGAATTCAAAGAACTGTCCATATCAGCTATGCTGGTGTTCGTTCCGGGTGTCACTATCCTTATGACTCCGCGCTTTACTATTCCCTTTGCCTCATCCGGATCCTCCAGCTGCTCACATATGGCAACCTTATAGCCCTTCTCCACCAGCCTGGTCATATAGGTCTCGTAAGCGTGATAGGGTATCCCGCACATAGGCGCGCGCTCCTCGAGTCCACAGGCTCTGCCGGTGAGTGTCAGCTCCAGTGCCCTTGAAACTTCTACTGCATCGTCAAAGAACATCTCATAAAAATCTCCGAGACGATAAAAAAGGATGCAGTCGGGGTATTCCTCCTTCACGGAGAGATAATGCTGCATCATCGGGCTTACTTTACTTCTGTCAATTTCTGATAATGTCATAACCTTAAAACGGAGCAGGACAAAGCCTGCTCCGAATCCTTAATATTTATATTTGTCACTCAAGCTGGAAACGGCTTACGATAGCTCTCATATCCTTAGTGCACTGCTCTGTCTGGTCAACTATCTGCTCTGTGTCTGCCGTAAGTGAAACTATATCCGTTGTCTTATTTGCGACATCAGTTACTCCCTTAGCAGACTCTCCAATAGTCATATTGATACCTGAAATGGAATCCGACACATCCCCGATAGATCCTGAAAGGGCAGCCACAGCTTCATGTATCGATGTCATATTCTCCTCGAAGGAGCTGGCATCCGAAGCATATCCCTCAGCCATCTCATCAAACTTTGCATAATCTGCCATAGCATTATTGTCAATGAAGTCAAGGGTTCTTGTAAGGCAGTCGCTCATATTATTAACGGAATGATTAACCTCGGCCACAATGTCGTTTATTCCGCTAACTGTATCAGAGGACTGTGTGGCAAGATGTCCGATCTCTTCTGCAACAACGGCAAAGCCTCTGCCCGCTTCTCCCGCACGGGCGGCTTCGATGCTGGCATTAAGCGCAAGCAGATTGGTCTGACCCGCAATGCTTCTAATGGTCTCTGTAAGCTCATTGATCTTATCCACAGCCTTGCTCTGCTCTATGGCCTCGTCGGACTGACGCTTCACATCCTCGAATATATTCTTTGCAGTATTGATCGATGACTGAACATCACGTCTGATGCTCTCAGCCTTGTTCTTTATCTCGACGGCATGGTTTGCGCCCTGCTCCGAAAGCTCATTGATCTGGTCTGCATTCTGTACCATGGTAGCGACGTTTGCATTGATCAGATCAGTTGTATCCGCAGCTTCCTGCATTCCTGCTGCAAGCTCCTGGGAAGTCGCGGAGTTGTCAGAAGAATTATCATTGAGCTTTACAGTGGTATCCTTAAGCTGGTTTATTATGCCTGCAAGGTTTTCTTCTGATCCGCCTATCTCACCTACAACTGTCCTCAGCACCTTACGCAGGGAACCGATATCACGTCCTATTATACCGATCTCATCCCTTCTGTATATTACCTTCTGTGCCTTGTCATTATGTCTGAGATCAAGTCTTGCAGAGTCCTCAAGTATCTCAGTGATCACACCTATGGGTCTGTGGATTATCCTCGCTGCGATCGTCATTATCACGGCAAGGATGATAAATGCGATGACGATTATTATTATTGCCTTGGTCGTGGTCTCATTGATCGGCTTATATATATCCTTTTCATCAACTGTAATGATCAGTGTATTCTTTGAGATCTGCTGTACATAGTATGCAGCATACTTATTTGCGCCCTTATATTTATATACAACCACTTCAGGCTCCGGGATGGTTCCCGAATTGATCTTTGCAAGAACACCTTTGACAGCCTCATTCTCCACAGGCTGCCCTATCTTTTCCGGAGTAGGATGATAAAGCATTGTGCCGTCAGGCGCCACGGCGTAAGCATAGCTTGAATCAGCATGCTCCAGCTTGATATCACCGATCAAGTCCTCAAGTATCGAAGGATCCGCAAAGATCTGAAGCTCCTTGGCATCCATAAGATCTCCGCCTATCTTTACCATTGTAAGAAGGTCGTTCTGAACGGTCTCCTTATAGTTTGACCTGAACTCGACTACATTGACTATCTCTGCCACTATGGCGATACAAAGCATCGACACTATGACCCCAAGTACCACAAGGGATGCAAGAGACTTAAATCCATGAAGCTTCTGCTCACCTGCTGCGACTGAACTGCCCTTTTTTGCTGCCATCTTAGAATTACCCCCAAATATGATCTTTTAACGATAAACAGATGATCTCATTTACGAAATCACCGTTCCATTATAATAAAATCCCATGCATTCATCAAGCGACACATTAACATAGTCTCCTATGCTCTTACCGGATTTTGGAAAATGAACCACATTATTCTGTGAGATTCGCCCTGTGTATCTTTCGCTGTCTTTAACATCCTCTTCTTCTATGAGAACCTCCATGGTCCTTCCTTCGAATCTTCCGGCCTGCTCCCTTGATATCCTCTGAACCGTTGAAAGCACCCTGTCAAAGTT
>CADCRB010000126.1 GCA_902803745.1 uncultured Lachnospiraceae bacterium | reverse complement strand
GCGGTACTGCATGCTGTACATAAAGAGGATATATGCATTTTTTATCACATATATCACTATTAGTATCCCTGCCAGCACCAGTGTCAGCTCCCCGGCTTCTCTTATCCCAAGCGCCAGGGCAAGCTTATGATATATCCCCTGCTCTATCCTTGAAGGATCACTGACGATACTCACAAGAGGAAGGATTGCGGAGACTCCCAGCATCTCAAAGAATGATCCGATCATGATAAGGATCAAAAGCCCCAACAGTCCTGCCTTCTGTCTGCGGTCAAATATGGAATTAATATACTCCAATGCTTTCATAATACAAATGCTGAAAAACGACTCCGTATTATCATCCCGACCGGCCGCTCATCAGTTTTTCCATTGTCTCCTCAAAAGCCTTAAGGTTTTCCGGAACTATTATCTTCTCCGGATCTCTGTAGCTTTCTTTCAGCTGATCTATGACTCCCTGCATTGCCTTAAGAGTATCTTCTCCTCTTTCTTTTTGCAGTACTTTATATAGTATGACGATCCAGGGTTCTTTATCATACATAAGTTTCGGATTGAACTGGGCTGTGGAATAATCTCCTATCAGTATGTGGTCATCCGTGATATAGTCTCCGCACAGTATTTCCCACATATTTTTTCCCTCATCGATCCTGATCCCACGGTATCTGTCACCCGGATCCTTTGCTCTCGGATGAACCCTTACGATAAGACTGTCACTGTATTTATTTAAAACATCTTCAGCCAGATCTACATTTTCATAAAAAACTGTTCCCTCCGGAACATCCACAGGCGCAAGATAAACTGCCTTTATCTGCTCATACCTTCCATCCATTGTATAGCCAAAGGTCTTTTTTATAAGGTTCAAAAAGTCTTCATCCCATTTTCCGGGAGAATACATTTCTTCTATCCTGCTGATATACGGGATCTTATCTATCGATCTGTTATATACATATATCATGGACGGGGCAAACCTGGGTATACCCTTTTTGAATAAAGAATAAAAAATCCTGTGTCTTACATCGTTCATCCTAGGAAAAGCATAGATTGAGATCCGATCATAATCTATATAGGTTGCGATCCCGTCATCAAATAATCTTACCTCAGCATTAGTATTATTTCGCACCACAGCAGCTGAAAACGGAGTGTAGAGACTCATAAGCACCAATGAATATTTTCTTTTCGAGGCCTCTTTGCTGCCCGTAGTCAAACGAATGAAATGTCCCGGCATATAAGTTCCGATACGGCGTTTCTTATCTTCGGAAAGACCTGACTCTATGCGGTTAAGATCATCATAATATGAATAGACATTTGCAAATAAATCTGTCTCCATAAGTGCCCGGGTCAGCTGTCCGGAGCTTCCAAACCAGTTGCAGACATATATATCTGCCTCTGCTTCCGCAGGATCGTCCATATGAAAATAATGATTAAGACTGTTCAGCACCTGATACGGCGTATCACAGATATAGCAGATCCTCTTCACGTGGCTTCTCCCAAAAATATTTTCAATTCATCACGAGGCTGTCTGACCGATGCATTTCTACAGAGAACCTCCCGCCTTGCTTTATCCGTGATAAGACTCTCTACAGCATCTGCGAGTTCGGAAGCATCAAAGCCCACTACCTTTCCGCTCTCACCGTCTTTTATCTGCTCACTCACACCTGAAACATTAGTTGCAACAACAGGCTTATGCAACGCCATCGCCTCACTTACTGCCGTACAGAAGCCTTCGTGACGGGACGGCTGGATATAGATATCGCAGTTTTTGAAATAGGGATAGGGATTGTCTCTGTATCCCGTCAGCTTTACCTGTTCCCGAAGTTTTTTCCCGTTTATCATTGCTTCGAGCTTTTCCTTTTCTTCTCCTTCACCCACGAGATACCATATATATTCAATACCCTTATCCTTCAGTATCTCCGCACACTCTATTGCCATATCAAAGCCCTTTTGTCTCACAAGGCTCCCCACACTCAGCAGTATGCACTTTCCCTGCTCTTTTTCTTTTATGTACTCTTCAGGATAGAATTCATCAGCCCTTTTTATTATTGTATCCGTATCTATATAATTATAAAACAAAAATGACCTGTCGATATAACAGGGAAAGATCGTCCTGAATTCGCCAAGCACCTTTTTTGAGACTGCAAAAAACTCATCATATTT
>CADCRB010000125.1 GCA_902803745.1 uncultured Lachnospiraceae bacterium | reverse complement strand
TTCATAGATGAGATACACAGACTTAACCGGCAGGTTGAGGAGGTTCTCTATCCGGCGATGGAAGATTTTGCCATTGACATTATGATAGGAAAAGGACCTACAGCCAGATCCCTCAGACTGGATCTTCCCCATTTTACTCTGGTGGGGGCTACCACGAGAGCCGGACTTCTGTCGGCACCGTTAAGGGACAGATTCGGAGTTATACAGAGACTGGAATTCTATACGGTAGATGAGCTGGCTCTTATTATCAGGAATTCTGCAAAGAGGCTTAATGTAAGGATAGAAGAGCAGGGCGCTAAAGAGATGGGAATGCGGTCAAGGGGTACTCCTCGTATCGCGAACAGACTCTTAAAGAGAGTAAGAGACTATGCCGAGGTCCGTTACGAGGGAGAAATAACAGAAGCTATTGCAAAAGAAGCTCTTGATATCATGGAGGTTGACAAGTTTGGTCTGGATAATGTGGACAGGAATATGCTTATCACCATGATCGATAAATTTGACGGCGGTCCCGTGGGTCTGGATACTCTTGCAGCCACCATAGGAGAGGACTCGGGGACCATCGAGGACGTTTACGAGCCGTATCTGCTCAAGAACGGATTTATCAACCGTACACCTAAGGGAAGGGTAGTCACGGATAAGGCATATCAGCATCTTCAGATGGGCTTATACACAAAGGGATGAAACTTTGGAACATCGGATGAGACTTAAAGATATCATAAATATAGCTGCTCCGCATACCTGGGCAGCTTCTGTAATGCCGTCAATACTTGCGCTTGCGCTTAGTTACAGCAGGACAGGGAGCCTGAGAGTTGATATGGCGCTCTGTCTTTTTATTATAGCAGTCTGCATGCAGTCTTCAGTTAATGCGCTTAATGATTATGCTGATTTTGTAAAAGGGACTGATACGCTTGAGAATTCCCCTGACGCTTCGGATGCAGTCATAGTATACGGCCTTGCTCCAAAGACTGCGAGGAACATAGGGATAGCATTTTTGATCGCGGCATTTATTCCGGGATTATATACGGTATATTTACGGGGAGTGGTCCCGCTTGTCATAGGACTTATTGGAGCTGTAGTGATAGTAACCTATTCAGCCGGTAAGACACCGGTATCTTATCTGCCGCTTGGGGAGCTGGTATCGGGGTTTGTCATGGGAGGACTTATTCCTTTGGCCGGGGTGTATATGCAGACGGATGAGCTTGACTTTACTGTCCTGGTATGGGCTCTTCCTGTGATCATCGGAATAGGTATGATAATGCTTTCCAATAACGGATCTGATATCGAGAAGGATCTTGAGGTGGGACGACATACATTACCGTGTCTTCTGGGCAGGGAGCGGACTGACAGATTCTATCGCATCATGCTTGTAGTGTGGTCAATATCGCCGGTTATTATTCTTTTCCTTTTTAATGGTCCTGTTTCAGCACTGTTTTATATTCTTGAAACTCTGGTACTGCTCTCGGGCATAGTGAGACAGTTTTCATTCCAGCTTGGACAAAAGCTTCGCGGCGCGATAATGGGCGGAATAACAACTTTGAATATCTGTATCGGTTTTGCTTATATCCTTGCTATCCTGATCGTATGAAAAAAACAAAAGAACAGTATGTATATGAAGTGTTTCAAAGCATAGCTGAGGGTTATGACAGCGCAAACCGCAGGATAAGCCTGATGCAGCATATGCGTTGGAAAAAAGCAGCAGCAAAGATGCTGTGCGCATCGCTTCCTGCGGGAGGCAGGGTTCTTGACATAGGATGCGGAACAGGTGATATGCTTCAGATCATAGCGAAAGAAAAGCCTGATGCTCTCCTTACAGGAATTGATTTCTCACCAAATATGTTAAAGGCAGCAGGAGAGCGTACCAAAGACATCCCGAAGGTAAAGCTCATCCGTGGGAATGCCATGCATCTTCCGTTTGAGAATGAAAGCTATGATGGTGTAATGATATCTTTTGCATTGAGGAATACGGAGGATTACGGCAGAGTCCTGTCGGAGGCCTTCAGGGTATTAAATAAGCGCGGATGCTTTGTATGTATTGATTCTTTTGTGCCGGAAAACCGGATAATAAAACCATTTTACGGACTGTATTTTACCTTCCTGATGCCGTTGCTCGGCGGCGGGACAGGTAAGCTTAAGGAGTACAGGTGGCTGAATAAAAGCACGGCCGAATTCATATCGGCCCGCAGGCTTGGCAGTTTGATGAAGAAAACGGGCTTTTGCAGAATTAAAATGAAATCTTTTTTGTTCGGTGCATGCATTGCAGTCAGGGGAATAGTACCGGGAAAGCCGGTGATAACTGGTAATACAGGGAAGGGGAAGGATGTATAAGGGAATAGCGGACTATCTTGAATCCGACATAAACTGTGCTAAGGAATACTTACATGCTGCTTTGAAGGGACAGACTAAGAATCAGGAACTGGAGCATATATTATATGATGCAGTGAATAATCCCGGTAAGATGATAAGGCCTTTGATCCTGTTTCTTACGGCAGGCGATTACGAGGAAGGTCTTAAGGACGAACTTATGACTACAGCGGCTGCGGTAGAGATGCTCCATATCTCTACGCTGATACTGGATGATATGATAGACGGCTCACCCTTAAGAAGGGGAGAGATGACGATACAGGCTGAGTATGGAAGTGATGTGGCACTGTATGCCGGGGACTATCTGCTGGTAAGGGCATACAGCTATCTCCTTGAAAAAGGATATGCAGATCAGGCGGGAACGCTGATGAAAGTAGGTCAGACCGCCTGTGACGGGGAGATGTGCCAGCATGATAATCTGAATAATCTGTCTGTGAAAATGGATGATTATCTTAGAGCCATAAACGGAAAGACTGCCTTTTTCTTCAGGGAGATATGCTCGATGGGCTGCCGGATTACAAAAAAGGATGAAAAGACCTCGAAGCTCTATGAGGGGATAGGCGAGACTATAGGCATGATGTTTCAGATAAGGGATGACCTTCTTGACTGGATCGGAGAGAGCCGGATTATCGGAAAGCCGGCAAATGAAGATTTTCTGGAGGGGATTTATACCATGCCTGCAATATATACATTTTCCAGAGAATGGTATGGTGACAGACTGAGGGAGATCGCTAAAAATGAAAACAAGTCACCGAAGGATATGATCAAGGCCGTCAGGCTGGTAGAGGATTCCGGAGGCATTGCCTATACAAAAGAATATCTCATTAGTGAGAGAAAAAAAGCGCTCGATATGTTAGCGGTTCTTGACCACAGCAGATATACGGAATCTCTTGGGATGATAATCGATTATTGTTCAAAGCAGGACTGGATCCGGTAAGAGATACTATGTTATCAGAGAGATTATTATCTTTTGCAGTCCGGATGATGAACGGACACTATCTAAATATCAGACCTTATTCCAGGGAAAGGCTTCCCGAGCCAGAGGCAGGAAAGAAATATATGCTCTATGCCCATGTCCCTTTCTGCGAGAGCCTTTGTCCATATTGCAGTTTTAACAGATATCCTTTCGAAGAAGGGAAGGCAAGAGCTTATTTTGCTTCTCTTCGTAAAGAGATGGGAATGCTCAGGGAACTTGGCTATGATTTTGAAAGCCTTTATATCGGTGGCGGTACTCCCACGATCCTTCCGGATGAGCTGGAGGCAACTATAAGATATGCCAAAGATAATTTCGGCATCAAAGAGGTTTCGACGGAAACCAATCCGAACCATCTGGATCCCTTGCATCTTGACAGGCTTAAAGGCCTTGTGGATCGAATGAGTGTGGGAGTGCAGTCCTTTGATGATCCTCTTTTGAAAGCAATGAAAAGATATGATAAGTACGGTTCGGCAGATAGTATTTTTGAGAGAATCTCATTCTGTGCGGACAGTGGTTATTTTCAGACATTGAATGTGGATATGATCTTTAATTTTCCTTCCCAGACAGAGGAAATGCTGATAAAAGACATTGATATGATAAAAAGATGCGGCTGCAACCAGACGACATTTTATCCTCTGATGGCCTCGCCTTCAGTAGAGACCGATATTAAAAAGTCAGTAGGCCGGGTTAATTATAAAAATGAAAAGAAATTCTTTGATATCATATGCCGTGGGCTGGAATCCGGAGAAGGAACTGCCTTTGAGCCTGCTTCGGCCTGGACTTTCAGCAAGGTTACGGACCCGGGTGGCAAAGGTCAGATGACCGATGAATATGTCGTTTCCTATGAAGAATATGCTGCAGCAGGCTCGGGAGGAATGAGTTTTATCAACAGAGGATACTATATCAATACATTTGACCTGAGCGGCTATGAGGAAAGGATAGCCCGTGGATGTACGAGCGTTTCGGGCTTCGTTCGCTTCAATAAGAGGGATCATATGCGTTATCGTTTTATGATGCAGCTTTTTGGACTGAGACTTGACAAAAAACGATGGGAACGGGATTTTGGCTGCACCGTAGGCAGGGGACTTCCCGCGGAATATCTTTTCCTTAAGAATGCTGGAGCATTTGATAAGGATGATGACAATGAGATCACGTTGACACCAAAAGGAAAGTATCTCATGCTGGTAATGATGCGTCAGTTTTTCATCGGGGTCAATTCCGTGAGGGATGAAGCAAGGAGACAGGCAGGTATTACGCTGCAGCATAGTTGACAGGACGTAAAAAGGAGTTTTTCGGATGAGCAAAGAACTGGATGATTCATATATAAACGCAATATGGGAGGTGACCGAAGCGCTTCAGGAGGAGACACAGGTTGAAAAAGCTGTATCTGCCTGCCTTGATACGCTTGTCAGGACAACCGGGGTATCCCTGGGCCTTGCCTGGCTTATTAATTCAAGTGATGAAAGACTTCATATCATAGCCTGTACCGGCCAGACCGATCTGACAGGTATCACCACTCCGGTTGACGGAGGTGTGCTGGGAGAGGTCTTTAAAAGCCGCAGGGCAAAACAGATTGACGACATTACAAGGGAGTCGATCGAACTGCCAGGCGATATCGAAGATAATAGTATAGAGATAAAAAATACTCTTATCATACCTTTGTGCACAAAACACGTTTCTTATGGATGCCTGCAGCTGATCAACAAGACGGGCGGCTTTATTGACAGCGACCTTGTGCTCGGCGGGCATCTTGCAGCGCTTGTTTCCATAGATATAGAGGATAAGGGCTACAGGATTGCTTATGAGAAGAATAAACCGCTCATACAGCTCAGTAACGTTATCAAGGATTATCCATCCGGCGACAGTACCATACGGGTATTAGACGGCATTGATCTGACGATATATGAGCAGGAATTCCTTGTTGTTCTCGGAGAGAGCGGCTGCGGCAAAACCACTTTGCTTAATATCATCGGCGGAATGGATCGTATGACCGAAGGCAGTATGACGGTTGAAGATAAGGATTTTTCAAAGCCCGGAGAAAGGCAGCTTACCAGATACAGAAGAGATTATGTAGGCTTTGTTTTTCAGTCCTATAACCTTATGCCTAATCTTTCAGCTTTGGAAAACGTGAGATTCATTGCTGAAAACTGTAAGGATTCGACTTCGCCGGAGGAGGCTATAGAAATGGTAGGACTTTCGGACAGAAAGAATAATCTTCCTTCACAGATGTCAGGCGGACAGCAGCAGAGAGTATCAATAGCAAGGGCTATAGCCAAGAATCCGAAGCTTATCCTCGCGGACGAGCCTACAGCGGCGCTGGATTTTAAGACCAGCATAGAGGTTTTGGGAATAATGGAGGATATCATAAGGTCAAAGAAAAAGACGGTCGTTATGATAACTCATAATGCAGAGATCTCAAAGATGGCAGACAGGGTGGTAAGGATCAGAGAAGGAAAGATATCAAGTATCCGGATTAATAATTCGCCTCTGCACGCATCGGAGCTTTCCTGGTAAAAGGAGCGTGGACCTTGAAACGAACACAGCTTGTTGACGCGATCCGAAACATAAAAAGAAGGTTTGTATCCTGGCTTTCAATATCGACCATTATGATGATCGGAACTACCGGTTTTGTCGGACTGCAGTCAGTAGCCTTCGCCATGAAGACATATGGCACGGAATATATCACAAAAACCAATCTCTGTGATTTTGAAATGGTTTCCAGCACAGGTGTCAGCGAAGAGGATCTCGAGGTCATCAGATCTTTGGATTTTGTAAATGATGCGGAAGGCATAATCTCCATAGAAAGTGATATAAGCTGTAATAACAGAAAAAAGGATATCACCGTATATGCCATGAATGATCGCGTGAGCATACCTGTGATCTCCGACGGGAAAATGCCGAAGGAAGTTTATGAATGCGCATTATGTCTTGATCTTATGGAATATTTCGGACTGTCTCTTGGGGATAGTGTTATCATTGCGCACGACCCCTCCGCATCGCCCTATGTGATACGTGACGGAAAATATATTATTTCGGGTGTAGTTGATTCGCCGCAGTACATGGCCAGAGGGCTGGGATATTATGCTGTGTTTCCGGATGACGCCATCAATGCGCCGGGCCTTGGAAATGATTATTCAAGAGCATATATCGATACTACAGAGCCGGAAGACTGTGATCTGTTTGATATAAACTATTATCATGTAATGAAATCCAGAGAGGAAAGACTGGAAGCTCTTTTTGACACTCTGACAGAACTTGAAGAATTGAGGATAGAGGATCTGAAAGCCGAAGCGTCCAGGAAGGGGGAGGAGATTCCTGACTTCCCCGAGGTCAGATGGCATGTTGCCGGAAGAACTCTGAATGCTTCATTTTCTGAGCTTACTGCCTCCTACAGGGTTTTAGACTCTGTTTCTTCTTATTTTGCTCCATTATTTGTTCTGATAGCCTTTATGGTGTGCTTTTCCACCATTACGATAATAGTAGAAGAGCAGAAATCGCAGATCGGCACCCAGAAGGCCCTTGGTATGTCAAACCGCCAGGTCAGGGCAAAATATATGCTTTTTGGAGTATCGGCTACAGTATTCGGAATAGTAACAGGCGTTTTTGGGGCCGTTGCCATGGAAAAGGTCATGAATCATACCATGGCCGATATGTATCTTTTCGGAGAGATTCCGATAAAGATAGATGTGGATGAAGCGAAGCTTATAGCTGTTTCCTTCTTTGTTTTTGCTACTTTTGTAATATTCATATCCTGCAGCAAAATGGTCAGATGCTCTGCTGTGGGACTGATGAACGGAAGTGAGCCCAAAAATCACATTTTAAAAAGAAACAAAAGATTTTCGGGAAAAGGTGTGAGCATATATATCGGGCTTATTCTTCGGAATATCATTACCGACTTTTCGCGTGTCTTTGTTTCTGTCATCATAGTACTTGAAAGTGTCTTGATGATAGGAATGGGGCTTTCATTAAACTTCGGTCTGTGGAAGGCGATAATCGATCAGCTCTATGAGACCTGGCAATATGAGATGGTCATTCGGACGGACGGTGACGCAGAGCATATGGAGGAAATAGAAGAAATACTCAATTCAAAAGGATTTGACATGCTTCCCATTCATATTGAACAGTGTGAAGCCTGTGGAATAGGTTCATCGTCTCCGGTATTTTCATATCTGTATGCAGTTGATACCTCAAATGACCGTATTTATGACTTCTATGAATTTATTGACAGTTACAATGATCCGGTCATGATACCGGAAGAAGGGGCTCTGATAACCCTGGGAATGAACGAAAAGGAAAACATGGATGTCGGTGAGGAAATCAGCATAGTAAACTCCGGATTGGAGAAGGGGAGAAGTAAGGTATCTGCTGTCTTTAATAATAATATAGGAAAGTATGTGATCCTTTCGAATAAGGAATATAAAAATGCTTTTGGAGCTGATGCAGGGGTCAACTCTTATCTGGTAAAATGTGATCTGGGAGCCTGGTCTGAAAAAGAACTTATCGATCTTCCGGGAGTTGTATCTATAGAGGACACAGTGGGGGAAGTCAGTAAGTATGAGCAGCTGATAGTTCTTTTTGATATTATGGTCTGTATTATAATCCTTATGGTCATAATGCTGGCTTTCATGATCCAGCTTAATCTCAGCAACATTCAGGTCAACCGCAGGATGAAGGATCTTCTCGTTATGCGGGTGAACGGTTTTTCAATGCCTCAGGTCATAGGATATCTGGCGCGCGAGGCACTGCTCATTACTATCGTGGGGATCGGTCTTGGTATAGCTGCCGGTATTCCGTTTGCGTCATTTATGATCAGTCAGGTTGAGATTTCGGATTTTATGTTCGTAAGAGGACCGTTTGTGATAGCGTGGATAATCAGCGGAGGGCTCTGTGCTATGTTTTCATTCGTGATGAATGCGATAGCTTACAGCAGGATAAGGCGGGTGCCTGTTACAAATATATTGTAGATTGTTGATTTTTAATATTGAACGTTATCGAATAAAGTGGTATTCTAATGAAACGCTTATTTTTATTGCCAGCTGAAACAGACAAAGTCTTCTGCGCTGGAAAAATACGTATTTGGAGAGGAACTATTATTGAATAATGAATGATACCGGCGAAAACTCATCTTTTATGATAAAGCTGGCCTCATTTATCGTGGACAGACGTAACCTGTTTTTCCTACTGTTCGTAATGGCAGTAGTTTTTTCTGCTATTTCTTCAGGCTGGGTGGATGTAGAGAATTCACTTCCATTCTATCTTCCCGAAACAACTGAGACCAAGCAGGGTATTGATCTCATGGATGATGAGTTCAAGACCTATGGTTCTGCCAAGATAATGGCTACGAATATAAACTATGATACTGCTCAGGATATTGCTGATGAGATTGAAAAGAGACCTGACGTTATCATGATGGAGTTTGATGAAACGGAGGACCACTACAAAAACTTTTCTGCGCTGTACAACATCACACTTAAATATGAAGCTGATGATGACAGGGCTCTTGACTCGCTTGATGAGATAAAGGAGCTCCTTTCAGGATATGATCTTTTTGTCTCGACGGATATGGGTGACCAGCAGGCTGATATCATCAATGAGGAGATGAAAGTAGTATCGGTCGTGGTGGCGATCATCGTTGTCTCCGTGCTTATCATCACTTCACAGACATGGGCTGAGATACCTGTATTGCTGCTGACCTTTGGAGCCTCCGCCCTTATCGCTTCCGGAACAAATTTCCTTTTGGGAACAATTTCTTTTGTTTCTGATTCGGTCACAGTCGTACTGCAGCTTGCTCTTTCGATCGATTATGCGGTCATATTCTGTAACAGATATAAGGAAGAGCATTTGTCCCTGTCCGTAAGGGAGGCCGATATTATTGCATTAAGCAAGGCGATCCCCGAGATCTTTGCTTCTTCGCTAACGACGATCGGCGGTCTTATTGCAATGATGTTTATGCAGTACGGTATCGGCCCGGATATGGCGATATGCCTTATAAAAGCCATACTGTTTTCACTGCTTTCCGTATTTACCCTGATGCCGGGACTTCTTATGATATTCGGACCTCTTATGGATAAGACCGGGCACAGGAGCTTCATTCCGGAGATACCTTTCGTCGGTCGTTTTGCTTACCGCACACGGTTTATTGTTCCCCCGGTATTTGTAGCATTAGTGGTGGGAGCCTTTATCATCTCCAACAGATGTCCGTATGTTTTCGGATATTCCACCCTGACTACTCCGGTAAAAAATGATATCCAGATAGCAAACGATATGATAAATGAAACCTTCGGTGAGGACAATATGGGGGCTTTGATGGTTCCTGCCGGAGACTATGACACTGAAGCGAAGCTGATCAGGGAACTTGAGAGCAGGGACGAAGTGGATCATATAGTCGCGCTCGCCAATACCGAAGCCAAAGATGGCTATACGCTTACTCAAAAGCTCACAGCAAGGCAGTTTTCGGAACTGCTGAATATCGATTACTCTCTGGCGGAGCTTCTGTATACTGCCTATGCATTAAATGATGAAAACTATTCAAAGCTTATAAACAGCTCAGCTTCTTATTCTATACCTCTGCTGGATATGATGTTCTTTATGTATGATGAGGTTCAGGAGGGGTATGTTACCCTAAGTGATGATCTGAATGATACTCTTACAGAGGCTTATGAGAAGGTAGCAATAGCAAAGGAACAGCTTCAGGGCGAGAATTATTCCCGTATGCTGGTTTACCTCGATCTTCCTCTGGAAGGAGAAAAGACCTTTTCTTTTCTGGATGAGATACATGATATAGCTCATAATTATTATGAAGGAAATGTGGTAATGGCAGGGGAGGCGAATTCGGAGTATGATCTCAAAAAGACTTTTGCCAGAGACAATAAGGTGGTTAACTGGGTCTCGATCCTTGCAGTGCTGGCTGTACTTCTCTTTACCTTTTTATCTGTAGGCATGCCTATCCTGCTCATTATAGTCATACAGGGCGCTATCTGGTTGAACTTTTCCTATCCGACTGTTATGAAGGAAAACATATTTTTCATGAGTTATCTGATAGTCAGCTCCATACAGATGGGAGCGAATATAGACTACGCCATAGTCATATCAGGCAGATTCCTGGAGCTTAAGGATCAGATGTCAAAAAGGGATGCGATAATAGAAACAATGAATTTTGCGTTTCCCACAATTGTTACTTCCGGATCTATGCTCGCGCTGGCCGGGTTCACCATAGGAATGCTGAGTTCTGATGCCTCAATTTGCGGCATAGGACAGTGTCTGGGAAGAGGCACTGTTCTTTCGATAATACTCGTTATGTTTGTCCTTCCGCAGATCCTCCTTCTTGGTGAAAAGATCATAGATGCAAGCTCATTTAAGGTTTCGATGCCGATCAGGCTCAATCATGAATCCGGTATAGTAAGACTGGATGGAGCCGTACAGGGAAATATAAACGGACGTTTTGTCGGCGAGATGCACGGAATCCTTCATGGAGATGCAAGCATGGTTATCTTTACCGGCAAGATGTCAAATCTGGGGCAGGAAGAGAAGAATCTTATAGAAGAAGCGGAGCTGTCTTCTGATAACGGCATTGATACTGAAGAAGCCGAAGATACAACAGAAGCTTTAGATGAGAAAAAAATTGCTGATGAGAAAAAAATTGCGGATGAGGCAGCAGAGACTGATGAAGCTGAATCGACTGAAGTGATAAAAGAAGCTGTTGATTCTAAGGAGGCTGAGAATGAAGAATAGATACAGACTCAGGATCCTTTCATATTTCATCATCCTGACACTTTTGTCAGGATTATTCTCTGTGTCTGCTTTTGCGGATACAGTATCGGTTGGAGCAGGGGCTGCAAATGTCATGGAGAATGATGATGAGACCGGTGATAAAAATCTCCGGAATACGGAAAGTGATACAGTATCGTCTTCAAATACCTCAAATGCAGTGTCAACGGATAAAATAGTTGTAGAGATCAGTTCGCCATCCGATCTTATCCGTCTGGCACAGAATGCTACCATAGATGCTTACACTAAGGACAAATGCTTCGTGCTGACAAGGGATCTGGATATGATCGGTAATTACAGATTTGAAACCATCCCGGTATTTTCAGGCATTTTTGATGGCAGAGGACATTACATACAGGATGTTACTTATGGCTGCGGCGGATATGTGACCGGTCTTTTCAGGTATGTCGATGAGGGCGCAGTGATCCAGAATCTAAATGTTCAGGGGAATATCAGTTCGACAGGCGATAAGCAGGTTACCGGAGGTATAGCAGGAATAAACCATGGCCTTATAAATGCATGCACCGTTGAAGGCAGTGTGGAAGGCAAATTCTCGACGGGAGGAATAGTCGGGATCAATGAGGCAGCCGGGAGAGTAAAAGGGTGTACTAATTATTCACATATTACCGGTTACTATTATACCGGAGGTATAGCGGGAAAAAATTATGGAGATATTTCATATTCATATAATAAAGGCGCAATAAACAATACTGAGGAATGGGTGGAGGGCAATGATGCCATTGACCCCAGAAAGGAATATGTCGATGCGCTTATGTCAGAGGGCGTTGAAAATGCTGTAAAAGACACGCTGACAGGACAGATTGATGAGCAGAAAAGATATCTTGCGGGAGTGGATACGGGCGGAATAGCAGGCTTTTCCAGAGGCGGGATATTCCAGTGTAAAAATTCGGGTGTTATTGGATATGACCATGTAGGATATAACGTCGGAGGCATAGCCGGAAGACAGTCGGGCATCATATCATATTGCGGTAATGAAGCGAAAGTACTGGGGAGAAAGGATATAGGCGGAGTAGTGGGACAGATGGAGCCGAACCTTTCACTCTCTGATCTGGAGACTCTTCCCGAGGCTTTGGACAGTCTTCATGATATGGTGGATGTTACATTGAATGATATGGATGATTCAATGTCAGAGGTATCGGGAGATATGGATCAGCTGTCCCAGTATGCGGATAATGCTGTTACTGCCGGAAATGATCTGGGGACATCTGCAGAAAATTATATCAATGATATGACCGATAACGTAAATAAGGCACTTGATAAGGTGGATTATATTACAGAGAAAGTACCGGGCGTTATGGATGATATAAAGAGCGCAGGTAATAATCTTTCGGAGATGTCGGAAAATATCCGGAAGCTGATCGATGATCTGGATTTTTATGACAGTGTATCAGAAAATGACAAAAGGGAAATAAGATCAGAGCTTGATTCGATAGAAAAAAGCAATGAAGAACTGATAAATGCTGTCAGAAGTATATCCTCTGATGAAACTGCTGAGGAAATAATACGTGATCTTTCGAAGATCAATTCCTCCGCTTCAGACATAATGGAGGATGTCAATGGAGTATCCACGACTGTGCGTCCTTATGTAAGGGAGTCACTTGAGTCGGTATCAGGTAATTCAAAAAAGGTTTATGACAGTATGGATAAGGCTGTGAAGGATCTTAAGGACGGTATAGATGGGACCAGATCGATCTTTGATCATGTTAATAACATGCCGAGTTCGAGGATGGCTCATGTCGGGTCGGACTTTGATATCGCAAAAGATGATCTCAAGGATAACCTTTCCGGAATGGCTGATACTCTTTCGCGGATATCCAGGCACAGCAGTGATTCTTCGCATCAGTTGAATGATGACCTGAGTGAAGTAAATGATCAGCTCAATAAGATATTCCATCTGATTTCGGATGAAATGGAGAGAATATCCAATATTTCGCTCGGAAAGAGCTTTGATGATTTGATAAGCGATGTTTCAGATGAAGAGATCGATACTATTATTTCCGGCAAGGTCGAAAATTCATATAATAAGGCAGATATAACCGGAGATATAAATGTGGGCGGGATTACCGGATCGATGGATATTGACAGTGATGATCCCGAGCAGAATGCAGCTGGTGATATGGATGGCGGTTTTACAGCAAGATATCTTTTGAGAAATGCCGTGATCGGCTGTAAAAATGATTCTGAGGTCAGATCTAAAAGAGACGGCACCGGAGGGATAGCAGGATATATGGCTCATGGAGTGGTAGCCGGCTGCGAAAGCTACGGAGCAGTCACTTCTGTAGAAGGAGGATATGCAGGCGGCATTGCCGGTCAATCCAATTCAATAGTAAAGGATTCGTACAGCATGTCCTTCATCAAAGGTAATTCATATCTTGGAGGAATTACAGGTTACGGTACTACGATAACGGGATGCACTGCCTTTCCAACGTTTGTGCAGGATTCGGACAGATACGGGGCCATAGCCGGGATGGTCGAGACGGATAAGGATACGGAAGTACAGCATTTCGAAGTTATTTCCGGGAACAGGTTTATTAACGATCAGGTTGCAGGCATAGACGGCATAAGCATCAGGGGCAGGGCAGAGCCGGTGTCTTATCGTGAGATCATGTCCGAAAGCAGG
>CADCRB010000124.1 GCA_902803745.1 uncultured Lachnospiraceae bacterium | reverse complement strand
TGAAGAAGATGTGTCTGCAGCAGTATCTGCAGCGGACGTGTCACCTGCTCCGCCGTCGGCTGCAGCATCAGCAGCTGCGGGAGCCGAAGAATCAGCAGCTGCTCCGCACCCAACAAGAGACACAACCATGGAAGCTGCGAGAACCATAGCAATAAGCTTCTTTTTCATTTTTTCCTCCTGTTTATCAAATGTGTTTATTAACCCAAATATCGTAAGTTTGAACGCATTTTTTGTCAAGCCGGACCGTCATTTCTCAAGAGTCTTGTATGTGCAGGCCGCCAAAGCCGCTCCGACAAGAGGGCCGACTATGAACACCCACAGAGCAGCTATGGGTTCTGTATTGCCGTTTACTGCTGCAAATACTGCAGGTGCTATGCTCCTTGCAGGATTCACGCTGGTCCCGGTAAGTCCTATTCCGAAGACATGCACAAAGGTAAGCGTCAGACCGATAATAAGTCCGCCGAATGAGCCATGGCCCGCCTTCTTGGAAGTAACTCCGAGGATCGTCATTACAAAGATGTAGGTCAGCACGATCTCAACAAGAAGTCCGGCAACAGGACTTCCATTCACCCCGGCAAGCCCGTTTGCGCCAAAGCCGCCAGTCATATCTGTCACTCCGCCCGATGCGAAGATCGCAGCCAGAAGCACTGTACCGACGAACGCACCGATGACCTGTGAGATCATATAGCCTATCATCTCATTAAGCTTCATGCCTCCGTTCATAAAGACCGCAAGCGAAACCGCAGGATTGATGTGGCATCCCGAAATATTCCCGATACAGTATGCCTCTGCTACTATAGACAGTCCGAAAGCCAGCGCGGTCAGGAGATAACCTGCTCCGTTGGCCGCGTCACATCCCACAAGCATAGCGGTCCCGCATCCCATAAGAACGAGCACCGCCGTCCCTATCACTTCTGCAACATACTTTTTCATTTTCACTTCCTCCTTATTTTCAAAAACCATATTGCGCCTGCCGGAGGCTTTCATTCCCCAGGCCGTATCGCTGTTATTATCCTGTATTATTTCAGTTTCCCGTAATACCAGGCTATTTATCGATCAGCGCTTTCACCACGTTGATCCCCGACGCCGTCTTTTTCAGCGTCCCCAGCTCTTCTTTCATATAGGCTTCAAGCTGGGCGGTCTCATCCTCTCCGAATCCTTTATTTCTCGTTATAACACAGTCAGGTATTATACCCTCCGCATATCTTAAGCCATCCGAGAATGAAACATAAGCCATCTTCTTCCCGTCTCTCTCAAAAACCCCAGACACTTTTATGTCAACCCGGTCTTTCTTTATCTCTTCAGGTTTATCAGCCTTATCATTCAGCGAGAAGTTTTGCATTATGTCAACTAGCCCTTATAATGTCATCCATATACAGGTTCGAAATCTTCCTTTGGATGTCCGCAAAGAGGACAGATATAATCATCCGGAAGTTCACTTCCTTCATATACGTATCCGCATATCTTACACTTCCATCCTACGATCTTCTTTCCGTCCGAATCCGGCTTTGGCGCATCGGGACGGGGCTTTACCCTGTTTTGATAGTCCGCATAAGTCAGCGGTTTTTTATCGTTGAGCAACACGGCATCCACTATTTCCGCTATAAACAGAGTATGGCTTCCGAGATCATTGCTCTCTAAAACCTTGCAGCTTATTACGGAGCATGCATGCTCTTTAAGATACGGGATTTGATTTATGTCAACCGGTAATTTGGAAAGATCAAAGGGACCGGACGAGGAGAACTTATCCACGTCTCTTCCTGACTGCATCCCGAAATGCTTAATTGTATCGAAATCACAGGTTTCATCCAAAAGAGTCAGCGCGAATACTCCGCTCTGCTTTATCAGTTCACACGTATAATTTGCATTGATGCAGGATATCGCGACTCTCGTGGGACTGTTCGCCACCTGCATGCACGTATTCGTTATACAGCCGTTTACCTTTCCTTCATGCTTTGTCGCAAGCATGAAAACACCGTAGGACAGATTATACAATGCCTTATTATCCATACCGCTCTCCTTTCAAAAATAAAGCTTTGATCTAATGCTCTTTTTTATGGTTCATAGCCTTCACCGCATTAACAAAATCCGACTCCGGCATAGGACGCGCGAAATAAAATCCCTGAATAAGCTCCACCCCCAGCTCTTCCATCTTTTTCAGCTGTTCCGTAGTCTCCACACCTTCCGCCACGGTCTCGGCGCCGATCTTATGGATCATATCGGCAGAGCTTTCAAGGAGCGTCCTCGCATTGTTTCTTTCATACTCGCTCTCCATGGTAAATGGCGACTGCACTATTGTCTTATCCAGCTTGATGATGTCAAAGGGCATCATTATGATACGCGAAAGAGAAGAATACCCTGTACCGAAATCATCCAGGGAGAAATTAAAGCCCAAATGAGACAGTCTCATCACATTAGCTTCTACAACGCCCGTAAAGGTATCGTCGGATGTCTCGGTGATCTCAAGATTTATCTGGGATGGATGCACATGATACCTGTCCGCCATTTTGGACAGCTTGCCGGCTATATCATCCTGCAGCATATCAGAAACCGAAAGATTCAGCTCGATATACTTTATTCCCAGATCGCTGATATTTCTTCCTGAGATCATCTTGCAGACCTCCTGCACCACGTAATCATCAATCTCGACTATGGATCCGTTATTCTCTGCTACAGTAATAAAAAGATCCGGCGGGATAAACTTGTCACCGTCGTGCAGTCTCAGCAAGGCTTCTGCCGATACGAATTTCTTTTCCTTTAGGGAATAGATAGGCTGGTAATACACCTCCAGATTCCCTTCGCTTACGGCATTTCTAACCTTCTCGTCCACCATTCGCATATATTCCTCAGAGGAGAGATCGATAGCATCCAGCTCGATCACCGTACGGCCGTACATCTTTCCCTCCTTGACTGCCAGATGTATCAGATCCGACAGACCTGTCATATCTGATGCCATCCTCGGAAGCACTATTTTGCATGTGCTGTAGGGTATCTCCATCTCGTAGGCCTCTGCACCGAAGGTGTTTGAAAATCTGACCTGGATCGCCTTTAATATCCTCTCTGCTTCGTCAGCATCTCCCTTTTCGGAGAGAAAAGCATATACACCCTGACTGACCCTGTATACCGAAGCCTCATCGGCTATCCTTTTTATCTCGCTTATGACATCCTGTCTCAGCTTTAATTCGTTCACTTCACCGAGCAGACGCAGGAAGGTCTCACTGCTGTGTATCGCCAGCATGACCATGTTTATCTCACCGCCATGTCGTTTCATATAATAAAATCTTCTGTGCATCTCGTCCTTGAAGGTTTCCTGCCCAAAAAGTCCTGTATCGGTATTAAACTGGTCTTCCGGATTTTTTAGGTTGAAATAACTCTCGCTGAGAAGAAGAGCTATGGCAAATCTCTGCACCTGGATCTCCGGATAGATAAGCTCCGTGACTGAAGCCGCAATGGCGATGATAAACATAATGGAAAGCATTATATTTCGCTCCGTGGATCCGGTCTTCTTATAGATATTCAGTATGTTTATTGCAGCAAGAAAGATCAGGATATCACAGCAGTATGCTATTGTCCTGAATACATCGGGAAAACCTATGGATGTCATAATGATACAGAATGTATCAACAGCAAAAGGTATTCCGACAAAGATCATCGGCTTTATAATACCCAGATTATAGGCTCTCCCCATATAAAGCGTCAGCGTGATCAGGGATATCGATACCGCAGTGAGCTCCCAGGCAGCAACTCTGAAGGGAATCACGAGCTCCATATGACTTAGGGGACCGATATAATATGCAACCCCCATGCCGGAGGCAAGCAGGGAACACAGCATAGCAGCAAAAATAATATTATTATTATCAACCCTGTGCATGCTCTGGAGGAAAAACGCATACAGGAGGCAGATGATTATTACAAATGCCGAAATATCATAATAATATCCCAACCCCATGGTTCTCCCTCCTTTCCTTAATAAATCTGATCAGCTCAGCTCCGGACTGGTACCTTGACAGATTGAAGCCCTGAAGCTTATCCACTCCGACCTTAAGCGCATATTCTTCGAGCTCGGGACTGTCTATACCCGATGCCTTGATCCCTATGGAAAGCCCCTTCATCATATCCACAGCACATTTTATCAGCGTGTCGGCCTTTTCTGATATGGGCGCAGAGGATAGAAGGTCGCGGTTCAATGCCACCTCTCTGAGATGCATTTTGATCATCATTTCAGCATCTGTATATCCGTTGCCGTAATCCATGAGCATAAAAGAAAATCCAGCCTCATGGAGGGCGCGTATATTCTCCTCCAGCGCATAATTATAATTAATCATCGTGTTTTCGGTGATCTCGAGTGTCACAAAACCGGGATCCACTCCGCGCTGCAGCGCGGCCTCAAAGATCCATGATGCAGCGCTTCGCATCAGAAGAAAAGCATTGGGAACAGGTATCGCATACTCATTGATATCAGTTCCTGTAAGTCCGTTTTCTTTGATATAATCAAAGCAGACTTGGAAAATATGCTTTATGATCGGAACGGCGGTCCCATTCTCCTCGGCTATGGGAAAGTATTCCCCCGGAGCTATCATTCCAAACTCAGGGCTTTCGATCATGGGCTTCACTTCAACGGAATCGAATCTTCCGCTTCCCGTGGATTTTATCGGCTGATATCTGAAATTAAAGCTCTCTGCGATTATGGCATTATGGAGCAGCACATCTATACTTCGTCTTCTCCTGTCCAGATCAAGGTCTATGCTCTCGGTCCGAATTACGTGCTTCATCTTGTGTCGCCCGGTATCGGAGAAGAGATTCAGCATCCTTCTCAGCTCCTCCGTATCCTTGACATCATCGGGCCAGCAGATATACATACAGCAGTCAAAAAGCATAATGGAATACTTGTCTGTCGAAAAAGGAGCAGCAAACCTCTGCCGGATCGCTTCCATAAGCTCTATATGAGTAAGGCCGGAGCCCTCCTTTATCAGCAGAACAAATTGATCCCTGTCCAGTCTGTAGCAGACAGCATTTTTCGAAAGCTTTTCCAGATATTCAGCGACCTGAATAAGGAGCATAGACGTAGTCTCCTGGCCTATGCTGTTGTCAAGAAAATCTACATTATCGATAGATACAGCCACCATGCGCGCTTCTCTGCGGCGCTTTATCCTGATAGCAGTATTGACGAAAAAGGCATAATCATTCTGAAGCCCCGTCGCTGAATCCATATAGTCGCCCGGACGCTCGATCGTGATATACAGGATCAGGAGCACAACGGCATTAAAGAAACTCTCGACCTTAAAGGATTTGTCAAAAAACTGAAGCAGCACTCCCATAGTCGCAAACAGTGCAAAGGACATAAAGGAGATCATAACCGAGCTCCTGATATTATCCCTGTAAAGCACAACATAGTTTATCGAAACCACGGTATACCAGATGGCGATAAGATAGAAAAACCACATGAAGTCGCCTCTGTAATATCTGCCACCTCTGAAATAAAAAATCGCATCATTTATCGGAGTAAGTGCAAGAACGGTATATGCCGCCACTATCGGCGCATAAGCAAGAATCGAATCCGAAACCCTCGAAGTCCCTATATTGAGAACTACTCTGACATACTGAAAGAAAAGGAGCGGACAGGCAATATGAAACAACATATACGAAAAAGTCGTAAAATACAAAACGCTGCTATCTGCCAGGAAACCCTCTTTTCCGAGTATAACCTCATTCTGTCCTATACTGGACAGCATAGAACAAAGGCCTGCAGCCAGAACAGAAAGCAGAAGTCTTATAAAAACCCTGTTCTGATTCAGTCTGATGCTCCTGTGTACCGTTAGCGTGATCAAAAGAAGCACACAGATAATACATGAATTTAAGTCAAAATAGATAATGTTCAAAAATTCTGTCCTTCACCAAAACGTTTCGTATATGTATAGATTAGGTTCTTGCGTGCAATTCCGAATTTGCACGCAAGAAGTCATACATAGTTGATAATACCACAAATCTGCGGCATGTAAAAGTGTCCGGGGACACACCCTGACAACCTGACACCCCCACAGAAAGTCATACTTTTTTGTGTTTGTTATTTATGGTTTTCGGGATGAAATATGCTTTATGAGGGAATTGTGGAGCCGCTTTTAGCTCAGACGAGATCCAGTACCCGTAAGCACTTGATTTGAG
>CADCRB010000123.1 GCA_902803745.1 uncultured Lachnospiraceae bacterium | reverse complement strand
CTTGTGGAGACCGCGGAGGATGAGCTTATCTTAAGTCTTCTTTATTCGAGAAATCCCGTGGCAGGCGCCCTTCTGCTGACTAAAGCATTCCAGGCTGCAACAGAAAAATACGGAGCTGACAAGATCGTCGCCTGTCCGGTTCTCACGGAGCTTACCGAGAGAATTGTAGAGAAAACGGTTTCTAATCCCGTTCGTCCGGAGCTTATCCGAGCAGAGGCACTTATTCCGGTAGGTACCGGACTTATGCAGGATTTCATAACCTATCACACCTCTACAAGACACGCATCAGATATACAGGGAACTTAAGAAATAAGGAGGT
Organism: uncultured Lachnospiraceae bacterium; assembly: GCA_902803745.1. Classification (GTDB taxonomy): domain Bacteria; phylum Bacillota; class Clostridia; order Lachnospirales; family Lachnospiraceae; genus NK4A144. Next base: position 8,817 of record CADCRB010000123.1, on the reverse strand, counting down.
TAAGCTATGCCGGGACAGAATAATTCGACGACGGTCAGCAGATCAGCTGCTGATAAAGCGCTCTTGGATGGGATCAGGAAAGATGCTGATAAGATGCAGTCTCCTTTACTCTCTACTGAGGAGATGATGCGAAATGTTTACAGAGGAACAGAGGTTACTGAACAACACAGGACGCTTTACGGGTTATCTGATTACAGTGTACCCAAGGGACTGGAAAACCTTCACTCCACTGAGTCGGATGTGGCGTTGTCTCTTAAGAGGCTAAACAGCCGCGTAATGGTTGATAAGGATCTGCACCATTACATAGCGGAGCGCACGGCTGAAGGAAAGACAGCTTCCATAGCTGACGCGCTCAGGACTGAGACAGAGAGAGAGATAGCCTTAAGGAGCAAAGAGGAGTCTTATCAGAAGAAGACCTCAGAGCAGGAAAAAGCCGCGCAGGAGCGTAATGAACCGATTATTGAGGTAGATACAGAAAAGCTTAAGTCACAGGCTGCAGAGCTTGAGGCACAGCTTGCGGTAAATATACAGGAAGACAATTTATTTGCCGCCGGCGAGCGCGAATATCAAAAGCAGTATCTGGAAGTTATAAACGATCTGATAAAGACCCGTGCATCAAAGGGGCATCTTTTCGGCAATTATTCGAGACATATTGCTCTTGCTGAGGAAAAATACAGGTTTTATTCCACTGAAAGGGAGAGGATCATAGGAAAGGAGCAGGCGAAGCTCCTTATGGCAAAACCGGAATTCGGTACGGAGCTGGAAGCAAAGAAAAAAGCGGAGCCCATGCCGGACTTCGATCTGACAAACGGATTTGACAAACACTCGGTAAGCAGACTATATCACGATGTCGATCAGAAAAAGCTTGCCAGAGCGCTTCGGGAATACAGGGAATACTCAGCGAAGGTATATGAGCTGAATAAGCGTATGGAGGCGCTTGGAGCAGTCGAAGATTCCGAGATCAGAGAAACCGGAAAGATCGTTGATGCGACAGATCTTAGGGCCGAGCGCAGGAGCGGCGCTGCACCTTCTGACAGAGAGCTTAGAAACCGAAAGGTCATACCTGATCCGACAAAAGATCTTATTTACGAAAGGGCCAATTCAGAGTCATATGGATCTGAAGCTGTCATGGTAAACGGTTTGCTGAGCTTTAAGAAGTCAATGCAAATGGAGCTGGATGCTCTCAAATTTCATGCAGATGCAAGTCTTCTCTGTGTCAGATATCTGCTTGATCCCCGTGGTGAGCAATATAATACTGTTTCTGCTCACGCCGGATATCTTAAGGAGCATTTTGGTGTAGATATCAGAAACCCCTTCCCAATGAGTAATGTGATCCCCGGGCCGGAGGAAACAGAGAAAAAGCTTGTTCAAAGGTCAATAGCGGAAAGAGTAGGCCTTGAAAGCGAAGTGCCTGATATCAGCACTTTTACCAGAAGTTTATGGCAGAAAAAAAGAACGCACGAATATGCTATTGCCAAAACAGGATATGAGCTGCAGAGCTACACTGAAAAACTTCACATAGAGGGAGCCTGTTCCACAGTTTGCAGGGAATTATTGAAAGATCCGGAATTCGAAGCGGCGAATGAAGAGCAGGCTATTGAATTGCTGGAAAGATGCTCGGATATGACTGTCCTGTCACAGAAATTTTACGGAGGCATGGTGGGCGAGATCCAGGATGTCAATGCCAGAAAAGAGGAGTTTAAGCATCATATGAAGGGCATAGATACCATACGTGACAGCAAGGCCTCGCCCGAAGAAGTGAAGAAAGCAATAAAGGGAGAACTTGGTCTCGTAGAGGATGCCTTCGAAGATATCTGCTTCATGATGAATGAAGGAGAAACTGCCGAGATCTTTACGGCAAAGAGGCATGAGGAGATATTCAGTCATACGGGAGGCATGCCTACCTTTGAAAGGAAGGCGAGGCTTTTGAGAGATCTGGTCAGCAGCATGCTTAAAAGAAGCGATATCCTGGATCAGATAGAGCAGGAGCCGGAACATAAGGATCTTCATAAAAAGCTTTTTGATAAGTGGCTCTTTATGAACAGGGCTTTGAGCTTTGTAGACTATCGCGTGCAGCTTATGAGAAAGGGATATAATTCCCGGATCGAGGACTGGGCAAAGGATACAAGCAGAGTAGAGGATTTCAGAACAGGATCTGATTACAGCTATATGATCTGGGGCGAGGAGAAAAAAGGTTTTGTCCCGGGGATGAAGCCCATAGCCGCGTCCTCCGAAGGGGCTGGAGAAGTGCCTGCTGATGCAGGGCAACGCTATGATTATCTGGATAAATATGTCAGAAAAGAATACTATGAATCGCCGTTTTTTGAGACACGTGAGCAGCAAAGAAATGCGATCAAACAGGATCTCTGGAAAGGTATGCAGCTATCGTCCTATACTGCAGCCGCTCACGCCATAAGGATAGAGCTTGCAAGTGTTGCCGACAGAAAATGGAAAGCTCCACAGGCGGAGTTTGTCCGTTTGCAGCAAAGAGAGGCTGAATTACAGCGTGATCTTGACTCAATGGATCAGCTTATCGAGAGGCGAAGAGAGGAGATCGACAGGCGTGCTGAGGAGATCCTTGAGACTGTAAAAAAACCTGATACGAGCGTTGAGATAGCGGCGAACGAAGCGAAGATCCTGGAGATCCTCGGCGGAGAAAAGGACGATGATCCTGTAATGAATGAGATCAGAAACCACCTTGGCCGGATAATGGATCCCACAGACACTCCAGATCATGAGACAGCTCTTGAGCGCCTTATAGAGCTTCGTGATTATATGGAGCCTTTCTATATCAGTGAAACAAAGGCAAATCTGGAGCGTTACAAGCTTGCCCTGACAGAGGATATGGATAAGAAGTCTCCGCAGGTGCGGCAATATATCATGGACCGCATCCAGCACTATGAAGGACTTATGAAAGAGGCTTCTTTAGAATCAATGGATCGAATAAGCGGTTATCTGGGCACGACATATTTCCAGCTAAACCATAAGAGGATGTCTGAGCCCGCCATATTTACGATAATGTCTCACATCAATGGGATGATAAAATGTATTGAGGAGGAAGGATACCATGATTCAGGTAAAGTCCGATTTGAAAGCAAGGTAAAAGTCCGTGAAACCATCGCTTCGGAAGATGCTTCCGGGAAATGGACAGAGGTCAGTAAGGATGAAATATTAGACATGGAAACCCAGAAAGCAGCCAGAGAGGCAGAGGATGCTGCATATAACGAGGCTAAGAAAATAACGATCGGAGATCAGCGGAGCCGGATGAATGCTGCCATGTCTGCTGATCAGGATGAATCGGATGCTTATAAGGCAATGATCCAAAGGCTTGGAAAGGATACAGTGGATTCACTTGGTGAGTCAAAGGATTTGAGTCAGGGGGAGAGGGAATTTCTGTCTGATGCGGGATGCCTTGTCATACCATTATTTAAGGAAGAGGATGAGGGAGCTGAAGTAAGCGAAGAAGCTGATAAAGCATTAAAAGAAGAGACTGCAGGTCAGATCAAAAATCTGGTCGTCCTGAAAGAAGCAGATACTGCAGACCCTGCCGAGCTTGGAAAGGCTCTGACAGAGACAATACAGCATGTGAACCGTGCATACAGTGATCTGGAGCAGTTTGCCCGCTCCGGGCAGGGCAGCGCTATACTTAAGGCGAGAAAACCGCTTAATACTACGAGACAGCCCTCTGATCCGCCGGATCCTGATAATTATGATCAGGATATGAAAGGGTTTTCATCTCTAAGGAAAAAAGCATCATATTTGAATAGTGTAATAGATCTCGTGCTTGACTGCGAAGACTATATCAGGGATGAAGCCAGAGAAGAGCTGAAAAAGAAGGCGGCTCAGCTGGAGGAGCTGAGTGAGTTTCTGGATAAAAGGTTCGATCTTATTCTCCGTGCCAAATCGAGACTCTCGCTATCGGATAATGAGTACATCCATGAGCTGAGAAACAATCCTGAAGACTGGAGCCTTGATGCCTTTGAATGGAAGGCATGATGATTTATCAAGCGGAGCCTGTACCGTTTTTCGTACAGGCTCCGCTTTTTTTTAATCAATAATCATCCCAGCCTGAATATTCCTCATAATCTCCCGGATCGGACCAGGAATCATATCCGTCTCCCGGATCGGAATAGATGTCGTAATCATCGTAATAATTCCATCCTGCGTCGTTGTCCTCGTAATAATCTTCATCGTCCCATCCCGCATCATTGGACTCATAATACTGCCCGTCATCAATATATCCGTTGCTGCCGTAGCTTATGAATTCATTATTTGAGCCGTTCCAGTACCATATGTCACCATCCGCATCAGTCCAGTAATATGCAGTACCGTAATCTCCGGGATCGCTGCCGTTCTTGCCTGAAGGCTTGCCGGGCTTGCTCGGTACTGTCTTGGGTGATGTGTTCCAGTCAGATTTATAGCTGTAGGTATCCATTATCTTCTGGCTGAGCTCATAGTATTCATCAATGCGTTCCGGTGTACCTATCGTGATGATGGCTACGAAATAGCCGGTAGGACCGTAATACCGCATCTGGCAGACACCGCGATAAAGCTTTCCGTCATTATTCTCGAATATATTACTGTCAAACCATGTATATCCGGTGATACTGTAGTATGTGCCGCAATCCTTGAAATCCGTGCTGATGGTCTTCAGAAGGTATTTCTTGTAATGATGCTCCAGTACATTATTAAGCAGATTCACCATAACGCCCTTGGCCGGTCCCGAGCCGCATTGCAGCTTTCTCTGTTTTCCGGTGAGCTGCTCATGAGTTATCTGTATACTGCAGCGTGCATCTCCGGTCTTTGCACCCACAGTGGGAGAAAACAGGACTGTGTCTTTCATCCCTTCTCTCTTATAAGTCGTTAACGTATCAGGATAGTTGACTGACACATCCTTGAAATTGGTATCGAAATAATATGTCTCATTGAGTGGATCATCCTTGGTAGGCAGGAAGATCATTTTATCAACCTTACTGAGCGTGTTGCCGTCTTCATCCTTGAGCCCGTTATCATCAGTAAAGGTATACGTATTATCATCGCTTCCGTCATCATAGGACATCGTCAGTCCGTCACCATTGTCATAGTAATCACCGCTGTGAGTCACCTTGCCGCTGGCATTGTATGCTGACCATCTGCTGTCATCGCCGATGCTCAGATAGATGGCGTAACCGTCAAATCTCCATTCTCCCACGTAGAAGGGAAGATCCGACTCTGCCTTATCTCCTCCGAGTCCTCCTGCATCCCTTGTCACTGCGGCCTGCTCCTTGTGCTCCTCAGCATTGGCCGAGACTTCCGCCGTGGCTTCCGTTCCGGCTTCCGCAGTTTGGGTGGCAGCTTCTGCAGTCCGGGTGGCGGGTTCGCTGTTCGCTGTCGCATCACCTCCTCCGCAGGCGCTGAGCATAACGAGCATAGCAGCCAGTGAAACCGATAGTAACGATTTTTTTCTCATGTCCGTTAACCTCCAAATACCTCGTTATATGTATCTTTATAATCATTAGCGATCTCAAGATAGTCCGTATCATACTTATTCTTATATATGTCTTCAAGCTCAAAGCGCACCACAACCTTGTCGCTCTGGATAAGACCATAGCCTACCTTAAGATCCTTCCATGCTTTTATCTTTTTGGATATGGGACCGTATTGTACTTCATCCGTTCCATCTTCGATCCAGGATGCCATGAACTCGATCTTATCGCCTTTTTCAAACTGCCTGAGATTACGTACCGAGTCGCCTCCCTCCTGTTTCATTTCGTCGGTTACCCAATAGCCGCAGGTTCTGGCAACATTTTCACCGTTCTCGTATGCGAGCACCTCTACCCGTAATCTTATATCAGTCTTGCCGTTGAGCCTGGCATTGCAATATCCGTACTGATAGGAGGTTCCGTCTGTCTTTACCCCGATCTCCTCCATGTTATACGGAACCCAGGTATCATTTACAGACATCCAGCTACCGTCAAAAGATGCGACTATATGGTCTCCGTCCTCGGTCAGACCCCAGCTGTCATCCTTTCCGAGCTTTATGATACCTTCACCGTAGTCGCTCCACACCTCCATCGCGCAGTAAGTCATATTATCAAACTGTTCGGGGGTGATATCCAGGATCTGCTTTCCGTCAACCTCCTTAAAGGTAAGCACTGCAGGGAGTCCCAGATTGGTCTTTCCTTTATACAGACCTTCCACATCAGCCCTGTACCATTCCTCATCCGAATACTCTCCGCCGTCCTCCGTCTCCTCATAAGCCTGTGCCATTACGGTACAGAAGCCTGACAGACTGTCCGTATATGACGGATCAAAATCAAGAGCCCTGAAGATACCCTCCATCTGGTCATATTCTTCAAGATATGAGCAGGGATAGTACATGGCAAGACCATTAGCGTTCATCAGATTAGTCCGGGAATAAACCACGGAATCCGATACTGCCTGCTCCAGATTCGCGGTACCGTCCACATTGGATTTGGCCGCAAAATCTACGATATCCACCTGCTCATAATTGCCGTTGCCGAAGTCTCTGGCATCACTCCTTGCTTTGGATAACGCGCCGTACTGCTGATTCTCAAGCGCCTTGTTCGACCCGCCCGCAAAGGTCAGGAGAGCATTATAAACCTCACCGATCTTCTTAAGGTCTATCATCGACAGAGTATACATGTCACCGCTTTCTTCATTGGATGCTGCAAAATCATCTATGATCTGCTGGCCCAGCGTTACAGCGGAGGTCTTCGGATCCTGATATAGAAGACTGACCCAGTTCGTGTAATACCATCCGTCGCCGGGCTCAAATTCCTCCGAGGCGATCATGTAGTCGGCATAAGGCGAAAGCATATAAGCCGTCTCGACTGTCGCCATGAGGCACGCATCAAAGCCTATAAAGTCGAAGTGTCCCTTCACTGATTCAAATGCCTTCTGCAGCTGAGGGAGCCTCATCATAGAGCCTGAATACAGCTCATCTGAGCCGAAGCCCATGACCGAGCCTCCGCCATGATCCCATAGAATAAGATCATAATGGTCAGCGGGATAGGCTCTGAAGCCGTAGTCCATAAAATCTGCCAGAGTGTGAGGATTTGCCATATTAGCGGCATCCAGCTCGTCCTTAAGCACCAGCCCATCCTTTCCTACCTCAAAGCGCTGCAGTTTTTCCGGATCTATATCATAGGCTCCTGCCCACTGACAGCATCCGCCTGTCTCTACTATGATCTTTACTCCGGCTTCCGGATCACCGGCAGACTCTATGGCAGCCTGGATCTCCTGAAGATCTGTCGTAGCCAGACCATTCTCCGACTCAAGGTTTGAGCCGACCAGATAGATCATTACTACAGTATCAAGATGTCCTTCATATACATCTACCGGACGGTCCGACAGTTTGATACCGCCATCATCTTCACTTTCTCCGCTTTCCATATTGTCTATTAGCGAACATCTTTGGACTGATTTGGCGGCAGGCTTGCCGCAGGATAAGAGCAATGAAGCAATGACCGGCAATAGAAGGAACAGTTCAACGGTTTTCTTTTTCATTTCTGTACCTTTCCGGAAGAACCCAATTAACAAACCATTAATACAAATGCTCCACTGCTTATTCTACAATGAAACCGGCCCCTCTACAACAGAAGTATTTTACGGAGTATCACTTGCTACCGAAAAAAACGGCGAGTATAATTATGTAAGTCATTTCGATACATACAGAACAGCTGCATCGGGGAACCGCATTTATAAATTGATCAGACAGAGGTTAAGATGGGCGATTACGTTTTTATCAGCTATTCCCATAAGGATTCAGACAGGATACATCCTCTTATCAAACGTATGATGGATGACGGGATCAGCATCTGGTACGATAACGGGATAGATCCGGGGACAGAATGGGATGAGAATATCGCTATGCATCTTCAGGAATGCTCAGGGATCATTGCTTTTCTGTCCGACAATTATCTCGAGTCGGACAACTGCAGGGATGAGCTGAACTATGCCAGAGACCTTGGAAAAGAGCGTCTCCTCATTTATCTTGATAGCGTGGAGCTTCCGGCCGGTATGGCAATGAGACTTAACCGGCTTCAGGCCATACATAAGTATAAATATAAGGATGAGGATGCTTTTTATTCGGAGCTTATGAAGGCTCCGATATTGAAAGACTGTAATACAATTCAGGCTCCTCCCGATAAGAACGATGCGGCCAAGGTGCCCTATGAAAGTATACCGTACTCCGCAAATTCCGGCATCAAAGCACCGCGGAATGCCGGAGATGTGCCGGTCTCAAAAAGGGATTTTCTGAAAATGCCTGAGTGCGGACTTCTTGGCAGCCTGATACTGATCGCTGCAGTCGCACTCTGTATGCTGGCCTGTTTCCTGATCTTTTTCGGGGATTACTACGGTTGTCCGGTTATCATCATCCTTACCGTCATCGCTTGCTGGAGACTTAACTATCTCTTCGTGATCCCTGCCGCTGTCATATCATTTGCGCTGGGATGTTTTATGATCCCATATCATTTCATTCTTTTTGCTTTTACGGTTTTTCTTCTCGCAGTCCTTGTGAGATTTGATCTTCTGTATAAAAAATACCTGACTGAAGTGAATTCTTCTGAGATGATGACATCCGGTGACCGGCATGCTTCTTAAAGATCTTCTCGAATACAATAAAATAATGATCCAGTGTCATGATAATCCGGATCCCGATGCGCTGGCTTCGGCATTCGGTTTATACAGATACTTCATCAATAACGGCAAGGACGTTTCTATCATCTACAGCGGTCCTTACAGGATCAGAAAATCAAATCTGCTCCTTATGATAAACGAGCTTAATATACCGGTCTCGTATCATCCGGCCGG
>CADCRB010000122.1 GCA_902803745.1 uncultured Lachnospiraceae bacterium | reverse complement strand
GCTCCACACATGTGCTTCGACATACCTCTCCGGACCGTATTCACCATCCGGATTCCAGTCTTGAGGAAGGCCGTACTTTTTAATCACGTTTATTATCTCGTCATATGTGTAAAGTTTCTTTCTGTACTCTTTTCCATCATTGATCCGGTCACTGAATGTTGGATGGGAATCTCCATAGGTAAAAGAAACTGTGCTCATATCCAGATCTGCTGTATCTAACACTATATGATCGCAGTCTTCGAACCAGCTCTGTAACCACGGGCATTCACCAACCACTAGATAGTGAGGAACTTCGCGCTCAATCTTCCCACCCTTTTTACGAAACTCGGTTCTTAGTATTTCTTCGAATCGCCTTCTGTCAGCAACGTAACTTTCCTGTCTTTTGGCGCACATGGTTTCAGGCTTTTCAGCTTTTATTGTCAGAAGCACCTTATTTGCTTCTTCTTCGCTTAACTCTGACAGATTCCGAAACGGACCTGTTTTCTTATCAAAATAATGATATAAAAGCATCTTTTTTCCTCGGCATCGAGCAATTATTTTCGGATTTAACACTACATGAATGCTTATTTATTATACTCCTGCGCCTTTTTCCTCAGAAGCTTATCCATCTCTGGGCTAAGCGATATTTCTGGCTCGTCATTGTTACTACTAGCCGGTTCTTCATAGCTAAATCCGCATATAAATTCCTCAAAAGAATCGGCTACCATCACCAAGTTATCATCAGCCACATCATGAAACCAAAACCAGATGCTACCATCCTCTTTATCCATGCATACCAAATCGCCACCAGGTCTGTCTGCTATACAAACCAGATCATACCTGTATTCATGGCACTTCTCAAATCTGGGTTCAGGTCCCTGAATAAGCTGGTATACATGACCGTGACCATAGTCAACACCGCCATCTTCCTCTGGCTCAATGGTCGTAAAACAATTGTAATAACGCCCTCCGCATCTAATGCCCTTTATCTCCTGCAGAACCTCAGGTGTCTTTTTGATAGTTTTATCAGGTTTTTCAGCTTTCTTAGCCTTCGAGAGCTCTTTTAACAATGCGTCCTTATCCGGAATGCTGACATTTTAGTTTTGTCCCCATATACTTCCTGCCTAATATAATCGATTTCAGCAATACTCACTGCTATTGATCCAGGATACCTGTCCTTCCATCGGATTGCTCAAAGGAATTCCAACAATGCGAAGACTCTCTGGATTCTCCGTATTCCCTTTGGGAGTACAGCACACGCTGATTTCTCTGTCAAAGCCCAGGTTTATTTGTTTAACCAGCGGAAGATTCTCATTTACAGCAGGTGGGAGTTGAAAATACGGATCTTTCCAAACATAGCATTTTTCACCGCCCATCAACTCGGACTCTTGCAGTTCTATCGGATGATGCTTATCATCATAAAACAGCGAAACGTCTTCAAAAATGATCTCTCCTTTTTCTACACACTCGCCCATGAAAATGAACTTAAGTCCTTTTGCCTTATCTCCAGTATTAATGAATGAAACTCTTAAGAATTCTCCTATCTTTATTGGTGGTGCGTTATATGAATGCAACTGTAATTTTGGCGGTTTTATTTTCCCTTCAGGAGCAGAGAATTCCATTCTGGTTATCTTTCCATCAAGAAGCTCCTCTCCGCCACATCCAAGCATAGTCTGCTGCGGCTGCATCCCGATCATTTCAGCGATTTCTTCGAAAGCCTCTTCTGCACACGCGTGATCCTTCTTTATAGTAGCCTTTAATCCTTCGGTATCTTTAACCAGCTTTTTCCATGGTGCAACCTTAGTTCTGCGTATCAATGGGTCATAGCTTTTGCCCACATTGATCCAGCCATCTGTGTTATCTACGGAATTTAAAAGCGCAAGCCGGAGATAATCCGAATCAAAACATGTAGCAGCAATAACATCCGTATTAAATGCCAAAGAAAGCGGATCTGTATAAGTTCTGATAGCCTCTTCTGAATCAAACATAAATGCATCAGATGCTATAGATACCCATGAACCCTCACCAGGTTCATAGATCATTACAGAAACATCCCCATCAGACCCTTCCGGCAAAAGAGAAAATCCCCGTATTTTCAGTATGCCACTCAGTTCATTTTTTAATGTCTCCAGGTCATACTTATCACTTTTTAAAATATGCAAATTGTCAAAAAAAGCCCCCATTTGTTTCTTCCTTCTCCCTATTTTATCCTTTTCCCCAAAGGTACCTTAAAATCATATCAAAAAAATATGTGAAAAATGTGATAAAAGCACAATGTTCTTATCATTGTACCATTTGAATATACTTATATATAGTCGTCCTTGAGCAGTTCATAAGCTTTGCAAATTCCGTTATATTGAACTGTCCATCTTTATACAAATCGTAAAACTTAAAGAACTTTTCCGGAAGGCCTTTTTTATCAAGCTTAGGCCTACCGATCTTTCGCCCTTTTGCCCGGGCATTATCCATACCGGATTTTACCCTTTTGGAAATAATATCCCGCTCCATCTCTGAGAACACTCCCCACATCATGAGCATTCCCTTTGTCCCGGACTCATATTCCCAGTAAATATATTTGTCATCTTTGACTCCGAGCTTCTTGAGTTCTCTTTTTTGCCTGTTGAAATCCTGCTTTGTTTCATTGGTGGAGCAACGAGCATATCCTAGCGTTCTTGCCATGATTATTTTCCTCAAATCTGTTCAATTAATGGTCGCAAGAATTTTGTGAACATTTCTGCCTATTTTTTATGCGTTTTTCAGATCTTAAAAAAGGGATTCTAACCCTTATGGATACTGAAAAACGCATACAGCGGTTTTCTAAAATCATTATAGTAGATTTTTTGGCCAAAAGTGTTCATGAAATCAACCGGTTTTGTGAACAATGACAACCTATTTACACGCTTACTTGTCACTTTTCCGGCAGCGGCAATTGTGATAGGCAGCGCTATCAGAAGAACAGAAACATCCTGAAAAACATCGACAGGATCTGCAGGATGATAAACCATCTGAAGACCTTCCAAAGAACGGAAACGCCGTATACCGGAGCCCTGTTCCATCCAGCCTGGTTGTTCCAGTTATTCCATCTCTCTTCCGGTCTGTTATAGCCTCTGCCAAAATCCTGCGTACTCCACTGTCTGTATGTTCTGTAGTCTTCGAAAGGAGTCGCCTCTTTCTCGGCATAGGTACGCTCCTCGGTATATGTATGCGCCTGTCTGTATCTCTCAGCACCCGGTTTTGTAAGGATATCATAAGCTGCATTTATCTCATTCATCTTTTC
>CADCRB010000121.1 GCA_902803745.1 uncultured Lachnospiraceae bacterium | reverse complement strand
ATGGAGGATTATTTTAATGAGGTCATAGATTCCGCAAAGCCGGTATCAGACACAATTGATGCTGACGCATTTGAGAGGATATTCAATGCCGAGCTGATACGCATAGAAAAAGACCAGCCAAGTCCCTCTGAGCCTGTGAGAAATCTTGAGGAAAAATATTATAGGGAACTTAATATTAAGTATCTGGATATCATTCAAAAAGAGTGGTACGAGGACAGCCGGAACGGCAAGGAGTGGAAGGTGATAGGATGCGAGATCGATTTCGGAAGAGGGTATCTTAATCCTGACGGAGATCCTCTCATCTATCAGGGAAGCTGTGACGGAGAGACATACAGCATGCCTATAGACGGCTCCATCGACCGGCTGGACGGATATATGGACGGAAATATCCTGAAACTTCGCATCGTTGATTACAAGACAGGGAGACTTGAGAGCAAAAGGGAAGAAGTAAGTCTTGGCATACAGATACAGCATTATATGTATGCGATGGCCGCTATTGATTATCTTAAAAGCGATAAGGGAAAAGACAGGCTGAATCAGATCTTCGGATCGGTTCCCTCGGAATATGAATTCGAATCGATCTGCTATGCCTTCCCTTATGAAGCTGAACCCGAAAAGGTGCTTGAGACAATAGATGATGTAAAGAAGCATATATCTGGCGGCACAGATATAGAAAAGATGCAGGTGGATTTCCCTGAGGAGATAAGCCGTAAGATCCTGGGGACCATATGCAGATGGAGTCAGGACAGAAACGGTGTGTCAGCTTCTGAAATATCGGATATGATCCGTGAAAGGATCAGTGCAAAGTTCAGCTACCTTTATGAAGAGGGGATAAAGGAAGCGCAGAAGAAAAATCCGAATGCCGATAAGCCTAAAAATGAGATCAAATTCGGACAGAAAGAATTCTGCGAAAAGAATTACTGCGCCTATATCGATGTGTGCCGGAAATGGGTCGGTCTGCCGGAAGATACCAAGGGAGCGGAGGTCTAATCATGAATTCGGCCGGAATGAGCGAAGATAAAAAGAGAAATGAGATAGAAACAAACCTCTCTTATAATATGTTTGTGGAAGCAGGGGCCGGCGCAGGCAAGACGACCCTGATCGTAAGACGTATCGTGAATATGCTGAAAAGCGGCTATGAGCCATCTGAGATCGTAGCGATCACATTTACGAATAAAGCGGCCGAGGAGCTGAGATCAAGGATACAGAAGGAGGCAGAGTCAGCCGCTGCAGCATCAGATGCTCTTACAGATAAGCTCTATCGTCTCGATGAGATGAACATCTCAACGATCCACAGCTTCTGCAGTGTGCTCCTGAAGGAGCAGGGGACAGCAGCAGGTCTGCCGCAGGATCTTATTCTGATACAGGACGACGAGGAGAGGGAGTTTAAGAGGAAATATCTGAATGATTATCTGAGAACGCTTACCCGGAATGACTGGCAGCAGATCGAAGCCGATAAGGACAAGGACTGGATAGAAAGCAGGCGGAATATCAGGGAATATATAGAGGAGCTATATATGTCCATATGCGATCTTCCGGCTGAGGTTCGTATCGTAACTCCCAGAGACTTGAAATCGGAGGCTGAAATAGAGCAGAATGTCGAACAGCACATAATGGGTGATACGGCTGCTTCGGTGTCCGGTATCGCTGATATTATTGTATATGCAGCATCCCAGTGCTTTGATCAGAAAAAGAATATCGGAGATAAAGAAGAGACAATTTCTGATCCGGATGAGCTTTTGAAAGCGGCAGGAGGAAAGCTGGCTTCCGCAAAAACGGTAAATATCATAAATGAAACCAAAAAAGGAACTGCCTGTGACAGAAATACTGTTATAAAAGAGCTGCTGTCAAAAAAAGCATTTCTTAATACAGCCGGACTTCCTGTAAGGTATGATAAAGATCTTGTGGACTCAGCAAATACTGCGCTTAAGGATTATGTTGAAGAATTCCTTGGGCCTGCGAAAGTCTGGACAGAGCTTGGCGGAACAAAGACCAGAGACCGGCTCGGTAATGAGATCTCTTTCACTTTCTATGAGTCACTTGAAAACGGGATCAGAAAAGAAAGGCATTTTCGGACTCTTTTAGAATATGCAAAAAAAGCCCGCGATTATTATCACGATAACCGGCCTTCCAATATCATAACCAATGATGATCTGCTGCGGCTTACCAGAGATCTTATACGTGACAGCAAGGCAGCACGTGATCATTTCCGCAATAAATACAGGACTTTCTTTGTGGATGAATTTCAGGATACGGACAGTCTTCAGGCAGACTTTATCTACCGTCTTGCACAGGATCCCGGCGATGAAAGCAGGCTCCGTCCCGGGGCATTATTCGTGGTAGGTGATCCCAAGCAGTCTATATACAGATTCAGGGGCGCGGAACCTGAGATCTACTTCCAGATCAAGGAACAAATGGAAGCGCTGGATAATGCGAAGACCTATGAGCTTTCAAAGAACTTCAGATCCAATAAGGATGTTATCGACTGGGTCAACAAGAAGTTTACTGAGTCCGATCAGTATTATCATATCGTTAATTCCGGTGCCTACAGCTATAAGCCCATGGAAGCTGTGAATAAAACCGCATCAGCTGATGAAGGTAAAATACTCTCCGGGATATACAGGTATGACAATCCTGATAATGAAATAAAAGTCGGTAATGATTCCTATATGTATGCCGCCTGTGACACCGAAAAAGATGTGGAGGATCTGATCAGGGTGATCACGCAGCTGACATCAAAAGATGAAGAGGGTAAGCCCAGATTCCTTATCACAAGATATAAAAAAGAAAACGGTGAATTTGTGGAGTATGCGGACGGGATAAAGCTTAGCGACTTTCTTCTGATTAGTCCGGATACCGTGAAAATGGATGAGTACGTATCGGCGCTGAAGCGTCAAGCCATACCTGTAGTGATCGATGGCAGGGTATCTCTAAAAGAGGATAAGGCGCTTAATGTATATGCAAGGATCTACAGGTATCTGGTCAATCCCAGGAGTCCTTTCTACAGGATCGCAGCCCTCGAGGCCATAAGGGAAAGCTCAGGTGCGGTCAGCGAGGAAGAGCTTGAAAGCTATGCGGACGGGATACTGGACTGCCTGTATGAAGACTGCCGTCATATGACACCCTACGGGAAAGCCTGCTATCTGGAGAGACAGACCTCGGTCATATTTGATAAGGAGACTGATATTTCCTCGATCAATATGCACACTGTCCGGACATATATCAGACAGATGCTTGAAAGCATAGCAGTGAACATCAATGGAACAGGTGAAGATATAATCAAAGAAATGGACAGATATATCGAGGCCGGACTGGAGCACGAGCTGTCCCTGGAAGAAACGCCTGAAGCAGTCAGATTCATGAATCTGCATAAGGCAAAGGGACTGGAGGGAAATATAGTCATACTGCTCGACCGGCGCGGAAGGAATGAGAAGGCGCCATCCTTCATGCGCACCGGAGATAAGTTCTATCCCGGGATAGTATCAAGATACGGACGGGGCTGGTCCTCACTGTCGGGAATAGATGATCTGGAGAAAAAATATAAGAATGATGAGACATCGGAATTTCACCGGCTGGAATATGTAGCACTTACCAGAGCGAAGCAGGCGGCGATATTCATGGATGTGATATCTGACGGTGTAAAGTATCAGCGGAGGCTCTTTGCACAATGCAGACTCGACAAAGGGAAAAAGGCAAATAATACCTACAGCTATGAGATAAAGGCATGTGAGCGTATCTTTGATAATGAAGAAGCAGAGATGCCCGAAATTCCAAAGCCTCAGACAGTATCTTACATGGCAGCATCGGATGATTATCCTGAAACCCATGAAGAAAGAATGAAGGATCCTGTCTCATATATCAAGATAAATCCCAGCGGACTTGAAAATAAGATATCCAAGTCTAAGAAAAAGGCCGTGGAAGAGGCTGAAGATTCCGGCAAAAAGAGGGAGGATGAATACAGCAGTACTCTGCCTCGTCCTGTCGGGAACCTTATAGGAGATGCGCTTCATAATACGATGGAGCTTGTCGTAAATGCTTTGATGAAGGATAT
>CADCRB010000120.1 GCA_902803745.1 uncultured Lachnospiraceae bacterium | reverse complement strand
AGCTCCTCCTGTGCCTCCTGATCTGCCTGCTGTATCTCTGCGCGCTTCTGGGCATAGAGCTCCTCCAGATTGATAACGCCTTTTTCTATCAGTCGCATAAACGCGTCAAGCACATTGGGGTCAAACTGTGTACCCCTTCCGCGTTTCATTTCAGTCATGACATAATCGGTATCCATATGATTGCGGTAAACACGGTTTGAAGTCATGGCATCAAATGCATCAGCAACACCGATGATCCTTCCGAAGAGCGGGATTTCCTCCCCCTTTAATCCTTCCGGATATCCTTTACCGTCGTAGCGCTCATGATGATATCTGGTTCCATCCGTAGCATGTTCTACAAGCGTAAAATCTTTCAGTATCTCGGCTCCCCTGTCAACATGAGATTTCATCTGCACATATTCCTCATCTGTCAGTCTGCCGACTTTATTCAATACACTGTCCGGGACACCAATTTTCCCGATATCATGCAGCTGGGCAGCTTTTTTCAGGCTGGATATCATCTTCTCTCTCTGCCACCATTTGAAACAATTCATTTCCCGGGCGATCAAAGCAGAGTATTCTGCAACTCTAAGGGAATGCTGATGTGTACGCACGTCCTTGGCATCGACTGCATTTGCGATTGCCATTACTGTCTCATTTGCCATATTCAGTTTTATCTGCTGCTGGTTAAGCTGCCTCTGGACCACCAGCCATGTAAACCATATCAGGATAGCGGAAAGCAGAATGAGCATATATAGCTGGAAGAAAGGCCGTTCATAAATCTCACCGATCTTGTCCAGCTCAAACTTTCGATCTTCAAGTACCCGCTCGCCTGCACTGTCAAAAATTGCCAGATGAAATGTATACTTACCGGCCGGAAGGTTGACGTATATTATGTTGTTAAGATTGTTCTGCGGGATAATTGTCCATTGTGAATCGTAGCCTTCAAGAAGGTATCCCACGTTAGGCTCCTGGATGGTATAGTTTAATATC
This sequence comes from uncultured Lachnospiraceae bacterium, assembly GCA_902803745.1. Classification (GTDB taxonomy): domain Bacteria; phylum Bacillota; class Clostridia; order Lachnospirales; family Lachnospiraceae; genus NK4A144. Next base: position 3,315 of record CADCRB010000120.1, on the reverse strand, counting down.
TCCGGTCCCAGTTCGATACGGCTCACCCCCTGCCCTACCGTAATAGGACCCATTCGCGGGATTGGCTGCAGATTTCCGTCCAGTCTGACAGAAGCCAGCTGCATCCTGTAGGAACGGACATCGCTGTTATATTTCTCCACATCTATGATGTAGACACCGGTATCGCAGGGAAGATACAGCTTTCCGTTTCCGTCATAATAATTCCAGGAATTCGCAGTCAGAGAAGTTCCCAGACCGCGTCTTGCGTCCAGAAGCTCCCAGGCGATCTCTCCGCCTGATACAAGCTCGTCACGCTCTACTACATATATACCGGCACTGGACATAACAAAAAGAGTATCCTCATCTTTGACCCAGATATCGTAATTATTGAAATACGGAAAGTCATCCAGCACACGGATGGATCCATCAGGATCCATATAGCACAGACTGTTGCTGGTAACTATAAACACGCCTTCGGATTTTGGATCTTTTACGGTGCGAAGTATCACTCCGCTGCTCAGACCGTCCTCGCGGGTAAGCATGCTGATCACTTCCCCGTCCTTTAGAACTGCAATGCCGTCACCATCAGTGCCCGCCAGTATCGTGCCGTCGCTTCTTTCTGTGAGGGTAAGGATCATGGAGTTGATAAGTCCGTCTTCATTGCGGATTGTCCGGGTGATCTTATGATCACTGATATAGCTGATTCCGGTATCGCCGGCTGCGAGGATCGTTCCATCTGATAGCCCTGTGACAATTCTTGCGCGGTTTCCGAAGCTTCCGCTTTCGGCATTATATGCCCATTCACTTCCATCAGGAGAGTATTCCATCAGTCCGCTGCCATAGGTGCAGACCCACAGGTGATCGTCTCCGTCCACATACATACAGCGTATACGCTTGCCTCCAAGCTCGGTTGTCAGACGGTTTTTTATCTCCCTTCGACAGCTGTTGTCCACCACATCCAGTCCTTTATCGGTACCTATGTAGTAGCAGTTCTGCCAGTAAACTATAGTATTTACGACCTTGCGCTCCATACCGATGGCGCCGTACACATCCTTAAAGGGTGACTTTGCAAGTCTCAGGAGGCCGAGCCTTGATGACGTAAACCACAGGTTTCCCTGGTAGTCATACAGCATATGGTCAATGGAGTTATTGAAATCGTTTGTATTCAGAAGATGGTAGCCGATACTGTCCACATATGATACACCGCTGTCAGTCGAAATAAAAAGGGTTCCGTCGCTCAGATAATTCAGATCATTAATGCTCGTGACATCCTTACATGTCATAACATCAATCTGTCTGAAATCATCGCCTGAAATATCGTAGCTGTAAATATGATTGGTAGTAGATCCAACCATCAATGTCCCGTCCGGCGCAAAAGCACAGCATTTATATTCTTCCTTTCCGTCAGGAAGCTGGAGAGAAGCCTGTATCTCCCCGCCCTTTAGCAGAAAAAGACTCCCGTCCGAGGCTACTGTCGCAACATGGCTGTTCTCATCCGCCGTTATGCTTTCGGTGTAGTTTATCTCATCAAGAGTATTGGCCGCCTTCAGACCATTGTTCATCATCAGTATCTGCATACTGCCGGTGGTGCCGACATAATAATAACCGTCGGAAGCGCGTATGATCGATCGCACGGAATTGGACGGCAGACCGCTTGATTCATCCAGCACATTCACTACTTCCTCTCGGATCACGATAGACAGGCCGTTGTCATTGGTACCGATCCAAAGACGTCCCTCTTCATCTACATACAGACAGTTAACGTTTTTCACGGATTCATAATTATCTATCCATCGGAATTCACGCCCATTATACCGATACAGTCCTGCATATGTTCCGATCCATAGTACTCCGTCATTGGTCTGTGCGATATCATTTGCTTCTCCGCAGGGCAGGCCGTTGTTGCTGCTGTACACGCTCTGGACATAGTCGTTATAATCAGTAGTTTCTGCTCTTGCGACAGTGGACTGTATCAGGCTCAGCCCCACAGTCAGACAGATGATCACGGCAGTCTTTACCGTGCTGTCTCTCCTAATTGATTTTGCGATGCGCCGGCGGTTTCGTATCAGTATGACCAGATATACAGCAGCTATAGTAAGTACCTTGTCGGCAAACTCGATCGCCAGCTGTCCCATAACATAGCAAAGAAATGCAGGCCATCCCTTATCTAAAAGATATGCTATGACTCCGTCTCCCCATTTATTTCCGGTATAGCCGTTTCCAAAGAGAATATTCACCGGTACGGAAACTACAAGCCCTGTTAACACAGCCAGAGAAGCAGCTATCATAAAGCCATAGAAACGGTCAAACCATTTTCTGCGGGCTGCAATACCGATTATGATACCCAGCGCGATGCTGGTAACTGAATAGGCTGCTGAAATACGATTGACAAAGCAGTACGAAAGATTTCCCGTCAGTCCCACTATCGCTCCACATACGGGACCGGCCATATAGGCGCACAATGCTGTGCCGAAAGAATCTGACCAGACCGGAAGCTCAAGCCAGACCGAAAACAGCTTCCCGCCCACATTCAGGCATATACATAACGTAACAAACAGAATTATCTGCCAGTTTTTCCACTTTTTCATACGTTATGATCTCCTTCCCTTTACGACCTTTTCACTCTGACTGATCCGGGATCACCGGAGTCGAATTCATATACTCAGCGCTGACCACATTTTCAAGCTTCGTCAGCTCCCTTATGACTTCCATCGGCTTGGTATCAATATAGGAATGTACTTCTGTTTCTAAAATCCAGTCCTCGTTTTCTTCACTTTTCAGTATTCTGTTTCCCGTAATAAAATAACCTTTTTCTGCCAGAAAACCTGTTATCTCCTGCACACTGCCCTCCGGATGGACTTTCATTCTGAGTCTCATATCTGTCCTCAGCAGATTTATGGCAGCTTTTCTCTGAAAGATTATCTGTATCAGCACGACAAGAATACCTGTGACAGCGCCGATCCCGTACATCCCCGCTCCAAAAGCCAGACCTACAGCAGATGTCGTCCATATTCCGGCAGCTGTAGCCATACCCTGGATTATATTATGTCTGACAAAGATAATGCCTGCACCTAAAAAGCCTACCCCGGAGACAACCTGAGCGGCAAGTCTTGCAGGATCGCCGGGATTTACATCGCCAAAGCCATATTTGGAAATTATCATTACGACCGCTGCCCCCATGGCCACTATTGCGTGTGTTCGAATTCCGGCTTCCTTCAGATGGCTGTGCCGCTCGAATCCTATAATACCGCCGACTGCCGCAGCACAGATGATCCTCAATATCCACTCATATTCAAGCATTTCCATTTCCCTTCGCCCTCATTGACGGTGATCTTT
>CADCRB010000119.1 GCA_902803745.1 uncultured Lachnospiraceae bacterium | reverse complement strand
TGCGCAATGGAAGCCCACGAACCGTGTCAGGTCGGGAACGAAGCAGCACTAAGAGGTGTCTTTCATGTGACGCAGGGTACCCGGGGATGAGCCGCGGATCCGGTCAGCCTTTTTGAAAATAACGCTCCGGTGTATCCGTCGGATGGGGACACATGATAATATAATAATCAGATAATCGAAGGAAATACAGCTAATCAATTAAAAAATATTTCAGGAGGTATGGGGTAATGGGAGCAAAAGAGGCGATCGAAACGGGAAAGACCACGATAGGGATTGAATTCGGATCGACAAATATCAAAGCAGTGTTGATTGATGAGGACTATAAGGTTCTCTCATCAGGTAAGCATGGCTGGGAAAATCGGCTTGAGGATGGAATCTGGACTTACAGTCTTGAAGATATCTGGGAAGGGGTGCGGGACTGCTACGCGGATCTGAAAAAAGACGTACAGGACAGATATGGAGTAAAGCTTACTACCACAGGAGCCATAGGCATATCCGCCATGATGCATGGATATATGGTATTTAATGATTCAAATGAGCTTATGGTTCCCTTCAGGACCTGGAGAAATACGATCACGGGTGAGGCAGCAGACAAGCTTACAGAACTCCTTGATTTCAATATCCCACAGAGGTGGTCTATTGCTCATCTTTATCAGTCAATATTAAATAAGGAAGAGCATGTCAAGGACATTCGTACGTTAATGACCCTTTCTGAATATATCCACTGGCAGCTTACAGGAGAAAAAGTAGCAGGTGTGGGAGAGGCATCGGGGATGTTCCCGATCGACTCTTCTATAAATGATTATGACCAGGCACGCCTTGATAAATTTGATGACAAAATAGCAGAATATGGTTTTTCCTGGAAAATAAGGGATATCCTTCCGAAGGTTTTGGTGGCGGGAGATGAAGCCGGAAAACTAACTGAGGAGGGCGCAAAGAAACTGGATCCGACCGGTGATTTACAAGCCGGTATACCGATGTGTCCTCCTGAGGGGGACGCAGGAACGGGTATGACGGCGACTAACTCCGTTGCTGTGAGGACCGGTAACGTTTCAGCAGGTACCAGCTGCTTTGCAATGATAGTTTTGGAAAGACCTCTTTCAAAGGTTTATAAGGAGTTGGACATGGTTACTACTCCTTCAGGAAAGCCTGTGGCTATGGCACATGTTAATAACTGCACTTCTGATCTGAATTATTGGGTGAGCCTCTTTAAGGAAGTTCTGGTGCTTACGGGAGCAAAACAGCCAGATGATCTGTACACAATGCTGTTTAACAAAGCGCTTACAGAGGATCCTGACTGTGCCGGGGTGATCTCATATAACTATTTCTCGGGAGAACCTGTGACTGGTATGGAGGAAGGTCGTCCGCTTCTTGTCCGGACGCCTGACGCGAAATTTGATCTTGCAAACCTTATGCGCTCTGTTCTCTATTCAGCTATGGGGGCATTGAAGATAGGTATGGATATATTGATCAGGCAGGAGCAGGTTGAGGTTGATAAGATCACAGGTCATGGAGGATGGTTTAATTCCGGGGAGGCAGCGGCAAAGGTTATGGCAGCGGCGCTGAATATCCCAGTATCCACTATGGCTACGGCAGGTGAAGGCGGACCCTGGGGGCAGGCTATCCATGCTGCTTTTATGATAAATAAGGCGGAAGGTGAGACACTGGATGATTATCTTGCCAATAAGGTCTTTGCCGGAGCTAAGACTGTAACCACGGCGCCTGATAAAAAGGATGTCGAGGGATTTGATAAATGGCTTGATATCTATAAGAAGGGACTTCCGGTCGAAAGAGCAGCCATTGATTCGATCAGGTAAATCTGATCTGATATAAGTGTTATTGGGACTGTCACGGAAAGCCGTGGCAGTCCTTTATATTATGCTCGCTGAGGGTTGAGAAAGATCCTATTTAGGCCGATAATCTAAACATGAGAATAGAATTAAATCAGCTGCAGACAAAGAATATCGAAGATCCGGCGGTGTCGGCAGTGCCCGCAAAAAACGGATCTTCCAAAAGTACGTTAAAATCCGCGGATCTTTTTTCAATTAATACGGACGGTATATTGTTCGGTCATTCTGAGGATAATATCCTTTCCCGCGACAGAATAAAAAAGAAAACCGTTGCAGATCAGGCAGCAGAAGCATCCGCATTGGGAGTCGAGACCCAGATGGACCAAATGCTTGTAGTCGCACAAACAATGTCCCCTATGGACGCCCAAAAGCTTTCCGAAGAGGGATATGATATGGGTGAATTGGATCCCTCCGAGGCTGTGAATTCTCTGGATCGGATGAAAATCCGATTAGCGGAGGCGGGGGTTAATGTTGCAGGTTATACGGATACTATATCTGCAGATAAAGTCGCAGAGGTTACAGGTCAGACGGTTGACTCCGGGATATTGGCATCTGAGAGATCAGAAAACATAATAAATATTGATTCGGCTTCCGTGTATTCGGATCCGTATTTCACACCGGAGTCCACTGATGTGGAGATTGCAAAGACCTTGAAAGCGTTTGATCTTCCGGCGTCAAATGAGAATATTCTTTCTGTACGTGAAGCGATAAATATGACTTCGGAGCTTAAGGATATCAGCGAAAATACTAAAATGTTTCTTGCATCCGATGAGATGGAGCCCACCATACAAAATGTTTTTATTGCAGAGTATTCCAGCGGAAAAGCAGATTTTGGCAGCCAGGCAAGATTTGTAGCAGAAGATACTGGCTATTTAAGCAGGACAGGAAATGTAAATCCGACAAAGCAGAATGATATTTCAGCCTCTAATAATCCGAATCCGGAGCTGGACAGACAGATATCGGATATTATAGAAAAGGCAGGTTTTGTTGAGACAGATGAAATAAAGAATGCTGCGTTAAGGATGATTGGAGCAGGTATTCCTCTTACCGCCGGATCTGTAAGGTCATATGAGGATGCGGGAAAAGCCGGTATCCTTCCGATAAAGAGAGAGATTATGGAAGCTATAGCAGCCGGTAGAAGTGGTAAGGAGGCATACCTGATATCAGGCTACAAAGCGATAAAAGCCGAAAGAGTGTCAAAAGAAGCAGCGCTTTCGATGGCAGCGGACACCAATCTGAAGAATATAGATAAAGATCGTAGGATAGATACCGGATATCTGGAAAGAGATGTTGAGTCGCTGAAGGAGAAGGAAAAAGACGCATTTGATCTACTGGAAAGAACTCTTTCCGTGAAGTCGGATATACTGGCAGCTCCGTCAGAGTTGATAGCCGACAGTAACATTCTGGATCTGTTCTCAAAGGAACTGAAAAAGACAACGGAATCCATACCAGGACCAGGATTGATGGAGAAAGAGGCAGTTCCTGCTGCAAGTCTTGCTGATATACATGAAAAAGCGGCTGTCCTTGAAGAAAAATATGAAAGAATGGCTCAAACATATGAGGCAGTGGGTACAGAAGTAAGAGCCGATCTGGGAGACAATATAAAAAAGGCATTTGCAAATACAGATTTCGCAGCTCTGTTGAAGGACTTGGGGGTAACGAACAGTATAGAGAATGAGCGTGCCGTAAGGATTGCTTCATATTCAAAGCTGGAGCTTACTTCGGAAAACATAGAGAAAATCTCAGAAGCTGACGCAAGGCTTACCAGACTTTTAGATAATCTGACTCCGTCACGTGTACTGCGCCTGATACGGGATAATGTGAATCCCTTGGAGGTTTCGATCAGAAGTCTTGAAGATAAGCTTTCAGAATATGAGGAAAAAGAGAATCGTCCGATAGAGGATTTTGCGAAATATCTGGTGTCAGAGAGAGATAGGGGAAATATTACTGAGGAGGAGGCAACCTCTTACATTGGAATATACAGATTTGTAAATTCATTAAATAACGGAGATCACAGGGCAGTAGGTGCTCTTGTAGCCACTGGAGCGGAGCTTAATTTTGCCAACCTTCTTTCTGCGATACGAACAGGAAACAAGGGACATATAGACAGATATATAGATGAAAATTTCGGCGGACTGGACGCAAAGCTGTCTGGGAATAATACAAGAATTGATCAGATGATCCGCTCGGCTTTTTCGCCGGATTCCGATCAGCCTGATCAGGATATGTATGAAGAAGATTCAAGAAAATTTGCAGAGGCAGCAAAGGCTGAGGCCGAAATATACAGAGCTCTGGAAGAAGCAGACATCCCGCGCAGTGCAAATAATATAACTGCCTATGAGCAGCTCACAGCAGAGAGAGGAAGTAGATTCGCAAAAGAGCTGTATGATAGTGCCTCTTCAAGATCAAGAGAAAGGATGAAAAAAGCCGGGGAAAAAGTTCTGAATTCTTTGATTGACGGAGATTCAGAGAAGATCAGAGAATCTTTTGATGAAATGGTAAAAGCGGAGCTTATAGGAGCGCTTGAAGGCGAAAAACTGGATATAAGGGCACTTCAGTCAAAGGATAAGATCCTCTCGGTCAAGGGTGCTCTTGCAGATTCCGGAGAATATAATGTGCCGACTGAGTTCAAAGGCGAAATTATTAATATTAATCTGAAACTTAGGCATGGCGAAAATCAAAATTCTGTCGATATATATTTTGAGACCGATGATTTCGGCTCTGTCCACGCAGGGCTCCGAGTGACGGACGGGATCCGGGGAGTCATCACTTGCGAAAGGGCAGCAGGAGACGCTTATATGAGGGATCGTCTCGGAAGAATAGTGGAAACCGTGTCTGGTGTTTCCGGGAAAAATACAGACCTATATGTCGGGAATAGGGAGATTCCTGATGAGCAATCGGCCATGGATGGCAAAAAGGCGGGGAGCGCTGAGCTTTACCGAATAGCAAAGGCAGTTCTTGATTCGGTGCTGTCAGACTGAAATTATGAGAGGAGTCATCCATGAAAATCAACAGCAATATCACTGCGTATATTACCAATAATTCATACATGCAGAATGAGAGAAGGCTTAGCAATTCAACGGCGAGGCTTTCCAGTGGGTATAAGCTTAACAAAGCGGGAGATGATCCTGCTAATTTTGCTATAGCTGCAAAGATGCGTTCCATGATAAAAGGGCTTGATAAGGTTCAGACAAATACTACTACGGGAATGTCAGTTCTTGAGACAGCTGAAGCCGGTATGGGAGAGATTGAATCCATGGTTCACAGAATGAACGAGCTCGCAATTAAAGGGGCGAATGGAACTCTTTCCAGCTCTGACCGGCAAAACATACAGGACGAAGTGGATCAGCTTATGAAAGAGATCGATCGTATAGCTGAGACAACTGAGTTTAACGGGATGAAGCTTCTCAATGGCGATTTTAATGACCGTGGATATACAAATAATGTCGGCGTAAAGATAATGGATTATTCGGAGAATACATTTGCCGGGAATTACAGCATTAGGCTGGAAAAGACAGTGGATGGATACACTTTGCAGGATGTTCCTTCAGGCTCCAGACCGGCGGGATATGACTCCCTAGAAAAGCTGTTGGGAACAAAAGACCTGACCAAGATCACTATAAAATCTGAAACTGTTAATCACGACGATGGAACCAGTGTGGATTACGTTAATATAAAGGGCATGAGAGGAACGGAAATCAGGATTAAGGTCGAAAGTGACACGATCACTAATCCGTTGCTATTGGATCTGACAGGAAAGGGGGCCATGAGGCTTCAGGTCGGAACCGAAGAGGGAGAGGTAATAGATGCATCCATTCCGCGTATGTCTACGGAGGACATGGGACTTGCAAAGGTGGATATGAAGACAAAAGAGGGAGCTCAAAAAGCAATAGACCAGATGAGCACAGCGATTGAATATATTAACCGAGCCAGGTCCAGACTGGGGGCATACGAAAATCGGCTGGAGAATACGGACAGCTTCCTGGATTCATATAATGAGAACGTAACAGCTTCCGTCTCCAGAATTCAGGATACCGATATGGCAGAGGAGATGACAGAATTTACGAGCATGCAGATCCTCTCGCAGGCCGGTATCAGTATGCTGGCGCAGGCAAACGAGGCTCCTCAGCAGGCGCTTCAATTGCTCCAGTAAAGTAAAAAACATCAGAGAGAGCTGAGATACGTTATCAGGTGAGCACTTGATTCTTCAAATGGAGCAGGGGGCATTATGACATCCGAGAAGAAGCAGGAATATACGAGAAGAATAACAGAGGCTAATCCTACCGGGATCGTGGCGATCACTTATGAGATTGCAAAGGGATATTATGAAGATGCGGTCATTGCATTTAAGGCCGGAGACAGGGACACATACAGGCTGGAGATAACAAAAGGCAATAAATGCATCGAAGAGCTCATTATGTCGCTTGATCCTTCGTATGCTATTTCAATTTATCTGCTCAGGATATATAATTATATCCTTGAATGTGCGCGCAAAGCATCTTTTCTGTATGATATCAGTGAGCTTGCGGAACCGATGGATATACTGGCAAAGATCGGCGGCACATTTGAGGAAATAGCGCCGCAGGATAAAAGATCCGCAGGCGTCCAGGGAGGAGCAGAGGTCTATGACGGACTCACATACAATTCAAAAGGAAGAACCAACACCACAGTCAAGAGATAAGAAACGGATGCTTTCCGGTATACAGCCCAGCGGAGATCTCCATATTGGAAATTATCTCGGTGCAATTAAAAACTGGGCTGACAGGGTAGATGAATATGAGTGCTATTATTTTATGGCAGACATGCATACTATTACTGTCCGGCAGGAACCTGCTGAGCTCAGGAAGAGATCGCTCAACCAGCTTGCCCAATATATAGCCTGTGGACTGGATCCGCAAAAGAATGTTTTATTTCTCCAATCGCATGTGTCGGCACATGCGCAGCTTGCATGGGTGCTGAACTGTTATACGATGTTCGGAGAGCTTACCCGTATGACTCAATTTAAGGATAAGTCGTCAAAATACAAGGAGAATATCAACGCCGGACTTTTTACATATCCCGTACTTATGGCGGCGGATATCCTGTTATACCAGCCTGACTATGTTCCGGTAGGCGAGGATCAAAAGCAGCATGTAGAGCTTACAAGGGACATAGCGCAGAGATTCAACAGTATATACGGAGATGTTTTTACAGTACCCGAACCTTTTATTTCCAGTGCCGGGGCAAGAATATACGGATTGACTTCCCCTGGGGACAAGATGTCCAAATCGGATCCGAACGGCTGTGTTTTCATAATGGACGAACCGGATGTGATAATGAGAAAATTTAAGAGAGCTGTGACTGACAGCGATACGGATAATCCCGTTCGCTATGATAAGGAAAAAAAGCCGGGAGTGGCAAATCTCATGAATATTTATTCAACGCTTACCGGAAAGAAATACGATGAGATCGAGAAGGAATTTGAAGGAAAAGGATACGGAATATTTAAACCCGCGGTGGCCGAGACCGTGATAGATGCTTTGGCTCCTATACGTGAGGAAACCGTCCGTTTAATAAAGGACAAGGAGTATTTGGACGGTGTATACAGGGATGGAGCAAATAGAGCCTCATATATAGCAAATAAAACATTGCGAAAGGTATACAAGAAAGTGGGGTTTTATCAAGGATAAGCCACTATACATAGTGATTGTATACAATGTACACAAAAAAATACAATGCATGGACTTCATTTTTGTGCTCATCTGACGATATACTATGTGAAATAACTTTTGGTTTTGCAATACAATAATAGACTTATGAAAGGAGGAATTGCATATGAGCTTAAGGATAGGCGGAAATATCCCTGCATTATATGATGCGACAAGGATAAATCAGACTCCTGACATAAACAAGACCTCCGAAGTCGCGCAGAAGTCATCCGTAGGATCCGGACAGCAGGATAGTCGCAGTAATGCGGGACAGTATGTGTCACAGGAGCATGGTGGCGTATTACATACCCGTGTTGCTGATGCCAATGCGTTTAAGAAAGCTCAGCTTGATGGTAGCCGTGAACGGATAGAGGATATGGCCGACAAGCTATATAACAAACTACCGGATATTTTCGCAGATATGAAGAAGCTTCCATCAGACGAAGGAGTGCAGGCGGCATCACGTGTGGCTGTTACAGAAAGAAATGTTGCTGCAGTAGCAGACAAGCAGGCGGCTCAGTCACAGGAACTTATGAATTTCGCTCTGTAATACCTTGAAATCAGCAGTATTATTATGGACCTCCACACAGATGTGTGAGGGTCTTTTTTTGATGTAAAGGCAGCATTGTGATAAAATT
>CADCRB010000118.1 GCA_902803745.1 uncultured Lachnospiraceae bacterium | reverse complement strand
TCGAATGAATCAGGTATGGGATCCGCTCCGTTGGTCGCATCTGCAGCACAGACCCGTAATCCCAAGAGACAGGCACTGGTGTCCATGACCGGTACCTTCTGGGATACAGTGGTCATATGCCTTATGACAGGACTTGTGCTGGTATCTACCGTTATCAAGCATCCGGACATAGAAGCAACCACAGGAAACGGCAGTGCGCTTACCAGCCAGGCTTTTGCGATGATCCCGAAGATCGGTCTGCCTGTCCTTATTATCGGACTGATAACATTTGCATTTTCCACGATACTTGGCTGGTACTATTACGGAGAGCGGTGCACGGTCTATCTGTTCGGGGAAAAAGTCATAATAGTATATAAAGTGCTCTGGGTAATCGGGGTATTTGTCGGCTGTGTGGCAACGCTTAGCACTGTATGGGATCTGGCTGATCTTCTGAACGGTCTTATGGCTATCCCTAATATAATTGCCGTACTGCTTCTTTCCCGTGTCATCGCAGAGGATACAAAAAAATACAGATGGGAACACATTGATGATAAGGATGACACGCCGATACCGGAGCTTAAAAATGCAAAGAACGGAGTGCTGTTTTAAGAGACTTCCCTGCCGGACAGGGTCAGGTGATCCGGTGAACTTTGAATGTGATGAGCATTAGATTTAAGAGAGACTGGGTTTTACCCGCGGCGTGCTTTCTTCTGCTTTCAGCTGCAGTTTTGGTATTCTGCCTTATTAGGAGCACTCCAAAGACCTTCAGGGATGACAGGGTATATCATACCGGGATTAGCTTTTCGGCGGATCCCGGTTTTTATGAAGAACCGTTTTATCTTGAGATCTCTGCTCCGACTGACGAGATCTATTATACGCTTGACGGCTCGGAGCCGGACAGAAATTCGATAAGGTATGATTCCCCAATTTATGTTTATGACAGGACAGGCGACGCAAATGTCCACTCAGCAAGAGAGGATCTCAGTCTGTTTCAGAATGAGGAGCTTCGTAAGCTTTACAGGGAGTACAGGGAGGATGCGGGTATAATAAATATCATGCCTGATTACGGTATTCCGGATTATAATATCGCAAAATGTACCGTAATAAAGGCTGTATGGTATGACAGCGAGGGTAATAAGAGCATACCGGCAGCTGGAACCTGGTTTACCGGGGATGGTTTTACAAATGAATCTGAGATAAGCACAGTTTCTGTTATAACAGATCCTGATGAATTCTTTGATCATGAAAGAGGGATCTATGTGCTCGGAAGGCAGTCAGATGACTTTTGGGAAAGCCTTCGGGATACAGAGGATGAAGACGAAAAACAGGAAATGCTTGAGGGAGAATGGGGGGCAAACTTTCTTAATTCTGGACGGGATTGGGAGAGAGAGGCTACCGTGCAGTTTTTTGAAGACGGAAGACTTAAGTTCACCCAGCAGGCAGGTGTGCGTATTCAGGGCGGCTACAGCAGGGAGCTTCTTCCCAAGAGCCTTAAGCTTTATGCGAGACCTGAATATGACGGAAATACAGTAATACATACTGAACCGGCAATAAGTCTCTGTATGGACAAGCTCGTCATTTATAACGGCGGAGAAGATATTTATTCAAAGATCAAAGATCCGCTGATGTCTGACATCTGCCGTGATATGGACTTTGCCACTACTTCGTACAGTCCCTGCATACTGTATCTGGACGGTGAATACTGGGGTTATTATTTTCTGACAGAAAGGATCGACAAGAGATTCATACAGATCAGGTATGGGGTTGATGATGACAATGTCATACTTACAAAGTATGGCCTCCTGAAGGAGGGCGTCGAATCAGATCTGGAAGGATATGAGAATGACATGCTTTTTATCAGTGATGCGGATATGACCGTACAGGAAAATTATGAGAAAGCGTGTGAGATAATAGATGTAAACAGCCTTATCGATTATATGGCGGCTGAGATATATATAGCCAGATGGTATGACTGGCCAAGCAATAATTATGCTCTCTGGAAAAGCCGTGAGCCTGAGAAGGGTAGATACGGGGATTGCAAATGGCGTTTCATTCTTTTTGATGTCAACTGGGGCGGGATGACCTATGAGGATGGAGATGCCACGAGGGATACCATAGAGCTTACAAGACAGGCGAGTCCACTGTTTGATAATATGTGCAATAACCCTGAATTTCGTGAAGCTTTTATAAAAAGACTGGAAAGCATGAGGGAGGAATTTGCTCCCGAAAAGGTGTCGGAGCTTATCGACGGCTATGTGGCGCTTATGGCAGATCCTGTCAATGATCATAATGAAAGGTTTCTCGGGACAGACAACGGCATTTTCTATGAAGGAAATGAAAACCTGAAAAAATTTTTCCGGGAGAGATACGATTATGTCCCGGAGATGATAGAGAAGAATTTCGGATGAACGTAAGATTATATGATTTATCGTGCAGGATAGTGACTTATTTTATGGTGGCCATTCTATCGGTCATCACTTTGTTTTCCGTCGTAAGCACTGTCTATGTCGATCCTTTTGACCGTGTATATTATACCGGTGATACAGCGGTAAAGCATGCAATATGCATTCTGACGATCATTATGCTCTGTTCCGTGCTGGTCCGAAAGCCGGATTTCAGGATCAGCAGGTGGATCCCGATCGCTTTGATCATCGTTTTTTCCGCAGCGGTCCTTATCTTTGTCATATGGGCAGATCTTCCTCCGAGATTTGACCAGAGAGCTGTACGTTCCGTAGCGGCTGATCTGCTGTATGAGATACAGGATGATTTTGTTCCGGGAGGATATGGAGAGATCTACCCTCATAACGCCGGGATCATATTGTTTGATGAGCTGATAATAAGGATCGCGGGATATGATAATTATCTTGTGATACAGTTTGTCAATCTGGCATGCATGATACTGACAATGGCTGCCCTGTATGGCATAATTAAAAAGCTGACCGGACGGATTAACGGAGCTATGCTGTCTTTCTGCTTTTTCCTTCCGTACTGGCTGTATGCTACTTTTATGTACGGGACGATACCGGGATTCTGCTGCGCATGCTGGGGCATTTTTTTCAGTCTTGGATTTATGGAAAAGGAAAGACCTCAGGATGCGGTGGCTGCCGGTATATTTTTGGCGGCGGCCTTCAGGTTTAAGGAGAATTTCATCATCCTGATAATTGCTGTTATTCTCCTTGTTTTACTTACGGCGGTCCATGAGAAAAAATTCAGGCTGTTGCTGTTTTTCATTCCGCTTGCTGTTTTTTATTTGCTGAGCGGAATAGGTGTGAACGCAGGCATAAGGATGCAGACGGGACATGACACAGGTGAAGGGATCCCGGGGATCTCATATATGGCGATGGGTTTGCATGAGCAGGAGGAAAGGGGAGCAGGCTGGCATGATAATTTTCCCGAGGATACTTATGAGGCAACGGGATATGATCCCTACGAGACAGCCCGTCTTTCAAAGGAGGATATAGGAAAGTCTGTTCAGAACTTTGCTGAGCATCCCGCATATGCCGTTGGCTTTTTTATCAGGAAGACCGCATCACTTTGGGATGATCCCACCTATTACTCCTGGACCTTGCAGCAGGGAAGAAATGACAGATCAGATGAGGAGTTTATTGTACCGGGGATAGGATGGGCGTACGGTATAATGGATATTATGCAGAGCGCGCTTTACTTCTTTTCGCTTGCATGGTTTTGGATGCACAGGAGGGATAATGATCTTTTGAGGCTGGTCTTTGCTATAATATTTATCGGAGGATTTTTGTGTCATACCCTGTGGGAAGCGCACAGCCAGTATACCCTCCTTTATGCCTTTGGACTTTGCATATATGCAGCGGAAGGACTGAGAGAGCTCAGCGTTTGGGCAGGAGGATTAAGCCGGAAAAAGAAGGCCGGAACGGCAGCCCTTCTTTTGGCCGCAGGATTGGTGCTGTCGATCCCGTCGATAGCTTCTTTCCTGACACTTAGCAGGGATAATCTGAGATTTGCTGAATACATGGGATTATGATGAATAATGATACTTATGACAAGATAATAATCGGAGCCGGGCTGTATGGATTATATGCTGCTGATTTTTGCGGGAAAAAGGGCGAGAGGGTTCTGGTGCTTGAAAGAGACGGCGGGGCTTTCAGACGGGCGACCTACATTAATCAGGCCAGAGTGCATATGGGATATCATTATCCCAGAAGTCTTTCGACTGCGAAGAAATCCGCAGGGTATTTCAAAAGATTCTGTGAAGAATATGATTTTTGCATCCACAGGGATTTCGCTCAGGTATATGCCACAAGCAGCAGGTTTTCCTGGACGGACGCGGAGCAGTTTATGCTCTTTTGTGAGACGGCGGGGATCCCCTGTGAGGAAGTGCCGGTATCAAGATATTTCAGACAGGATATGTGTGACGGAGCTTTCCTTACCCGCGAGTATACCTATGATGCAGCCGAGCTTGCAAGGTATTATACCGATCGCATAGCAGATATGCCAAATGTCAGCATAGAATACGGATCAAGGATAGAGGATATTTTATGTGATGAGGCACATAACTGCTTTGTGATCACTCTGGCTGGGGGAAGAAAGCTGGAGGGAGCATTTTTACTTAATGCGACCTATGCTTCTACTAACCAAGTTCTGAATATGGTCAGGGGAGCAGAGCATAAAGAGTTTGATCTTAAATATGAGCTATGCGAGATAATCCTTACCGAGCCCTCTGAGGAATTAAAAAATGTCGGGATCACGGTTATGGACGGCCCTTTCTTTTCGATCATGCCCTTTGGAAAGACAGGTTTTCATTCCCTGACATCGGTGTCTTTTACTCCGCATATCACGAGCTACGAAAACACTCCTGTTTTCAGATGTCAGGAGAGGGCAGGGAAGGATGTGTGCAGCAGTCAGGATCTGGGGAATTGCTCCGAGTGTGAATGCCGGCCTGACAGCGCCTGGCCTTATATGGATCATCTGGCAAGAAAATATATGCTTCCGCAATACGATTATAAATATGTCAGATCTCTCTTTTCCATGAAGCCGATACTTAAGGCTTCAGAAGTAGATGACTCGAGGCCGACGGCGATACGTGTGAATCACAGGTCGCCAGACATGGTAAGCGTGCTGTCAGGGAAGATAAATACAGTATATGATATGGAAGAATATCTGTAACTGATTTTGCGAGGTGGAGAATGACAGATAAAAATACAGTGTTAGAGAAAAAATTCATATCGGCGGTAGTCTATCTGAGAAATGATGCCGGAAGAATAGAGAGCTTTGCAGATAAGCTGACAGAATTCTTATCATCAAATTTTGTTGATTATGAGATCATCTTTGCAAATGATGCTTCTACAGATGACAGCATACCGGTAATAAAATCACTCTGCGCCAGAGACAGCAGGATGAGGGCTGTTAGCATAGTACAGATGGGACATTTCCAGGGGCAGGAGAGCGCCATGAATGCGGGACGTGATCTTGCCATAGGTGATTTTGTCTATGAGTTTGACGATATGCTCATGGACTATGACAGGGATCTTATGCTGCAGGTTTATCATAAAGCGCTCGAGGGATATGATATCGTTTCTGCAGGCTGTTCGAATGCCATAAGTGTAAGCTCAAGGATATTTTATCATTACTACAACAGGCTGAGCGCGTCTGAAAAGGATATTTCTTCCGAGACCTTCAGGATCCTTTCCAGAAGGGCTATCAATAAGGTGAAGATGATAGATCAGTATATACCTTACAGAAAAGCGATATATATGAACTGCGGACTGGAATCCGCTTTTCTGACCTATGAGTCGGGGGACGCAGGGTTAAGGAAAAAGATGATGAAGGGAAGGCACGAGAGGAGTGCGCTTGCGGTCGATTCGCTGATCTACTTTACTAATGCGATGGAAAAGCTGTCAATATGGATATGCGTATTGTTTGCTATAGTCGCCCTGGCAGTGGGAGCAGATATAATTTATGAAACGGCAGCATTTACACATCCGGTAGAGGGCTGGAGATCGACCATGGGTTTCCTTTCAATAGGATTTTTCGGAGTATTTCTGGTCCTGGCGATCATCCTCAGGTATCTTTCGGTTCTGGTCAATCTGGTATTTAAGAAGACACGCTATCTGATAGCAGGGATAGATAAGGTGACATCATAATGAGTGATATAAAGATCAATATCCTGTTTCCCGTGCTGAACGAGCATAAAAGACTCCGGAACGGCATAGAGAGAACCCTGGAATATATAAAGGAATATACTGATAAGCATGAGGGCATATCCTATAGCTGCACAATCCTTGATAATGGATCCGATGACGATACGCCTGAGATAGGCAAAGACCTTGAAGATAATAATCCGGGGACAGTAAGATATGTCAGGATAGAGGAGAGAGGTGTCGGTATAGCCTTCCGTACCGGAGTGGAGCGCAACGATGCCGATATCGTCGGATACATGGATATAGACCTGTCCACTGATATAAATACACTGGGACATGCCATAGAGCTTTTCAGGGAGGATGCGTCCCTGGAATATATCAACGGAACCAGATTTGCGAAGGGTTCAAAAACGATAGGAAGGAAATGGTATCGCAAGATCACTTCGGCAGGACTGGTTTTCCTTCTTAAGACATCACTTCATATGAAGGCCACGGACGGGATCTGCGGTTTTACTTTCATGCGTAAGGATGTGGCGTCAAGGCTTGTTGCTCAGGCGGGAGATGATAAGGGTTGGTTTTATATGATCGAGCTTCTGATCAGGGCAGAGAGGATGGGAGTAAACATACTTGATCTTCCCGTGACATTTACGGAGAATTACGATACTACGGTAAAAATGGGTAAGGTGATAAGAAACTATCTGAAAAACATTGTCAGGCTTAGAAAGGCCTTAGAGAATGAAACGCGTTAACAAAGGATGATCATGGAAGAGGTGAAGAATAAAAGCAGCATTATTGCATTCAGGGTCGCGGCGGCAGTTTTTATTTTTGCCGCCGTATTTATGGTGTTCAGATTTCTGAAGACTGATAATCTGTATGTTTTTGATCTTGATTATATGGAGAAAAATGACGACTCTCTTGTGATCAACTGTTTCAATCTGCGACAGGGAAGCTTCGAGCTGGCTGTTGATTATTCGTCGGATAAAGACACAGCCGCCTTTGTGCAGGCTGATAACGATAAGAGTTTTGATGTGCCGATGAGCGCAGGTGAGGGTACTGCAGTAATGCCCTTTGCACTCACGCATCCGACGGACAGATTTAAGATAACCTTCCCGGTGGATCAGGAGGATCCTGACGGCTTATCCGTAAGTGCCGTGCGTATTTCATCCGGAAGACTGCCATTATTTACAGACAGTCTTCTTTACGCTGTACTCTTCATTGCTGCTGCGCTTATATCGCTTAAAGCGGGAAGCAAATGGGAGAATATCGATGTGAAGAGAAGGTATGTATATGGCTGCCTGATCCTTTTTATAATACTTGTGAATATCCCTTATTACCAGAAGGCCCTTGGCTTTACTGCTGACATAAGGGCTCATATGCAGAGGATCGAGGGGATAATGAGAGGGCTTGCGGACAGACAGTTTCCTGTGATCATAGCCCCTAATTTTATGAATGAATTTGGCGAGATCTCGTTCCTGTATCCGGATATTTTTTTGTATCCCTTCGGGATCCTGAGGATATTCGGGGTTTCTATGCTGACCTCCTACAGGCTTTGCATGATAGCAGTCAATGCCGCTACGGTACTGACGGCATATCTTTCATTTAAGCTTATGGAAAGAAAAGATGTCATAGCTCTGCTGGGAACCTTTGTGATAACCTTTGAGCCGTACAGGCTATACAATATGCTGGCAAGGGGAAGCGGGGCCGGCAATGCTGTGGCCTCTGTATTCCTGCCCCTGGTTGCAGCCGGAATATACCTGATACTTAAGGGAGACAGGAGATGGTGGATACTGTCGCTTGGTATGACAGGGGTGATAGAGTCGCATGTTCTGACCCTTGTGATATTATCAGGAACGCTTTTGCTGATCGGAGCAGTGTTTGCAGGTGAGCTTGTGAAGGACAGGAAATATCTGCTCCTGATAAAGGCTGTCGGTCTCACATTGGTGATGAATCTCGGCTTTCTTATTATTTTTATCAAGTGTTATCTGACGGATTGGAGCTCCGCTGCGCTGGAGTGGTCGGATTTTCAGGCGGCAGCCTACGGAACAGGAGAGGCGTTTTCCAGCCCCTGGAGCCTTTTTCAGATCGCGGGGATCGTCATATGCATCTTTCTCCTTGTCGCAAAACATGATAAAAGAGATATCAGATTCAGACTTGGCCTGGTGATGGCGGTCGTGTCCTTTTTATTGTACCTGACTACTTTGAGAGTATTTCCCTGGAGCATCCTCGAGGAGGCTTTGCCTGCTTTAGGGTATCTTACGACAATGCTTCAGGTGCCGCAGAGGGTCTACGCTGTTTCTTCGGTATACCTTGTATGCGCGATGATGATCCTTCTGGAGCAGACCCTTATGCCTGAGACTCTGAAGGAGATTTGGAAGGAGTCAGGAAGGAAACGCTGTATGGCTTTGCTTGGAATCATGCTGGCTGTCGTGATAATATATGGTACGGCTGATGCTTTCCGGGATTATTATTCCGCAGCACCGCTCATGCCGGATGAGATCTATGGAGATCATAACTCGCTTCCCATAAAGGACTATATACCGACGGGAGCAGATGAGGAAAGCTGGGCAGTGGATTCGGGGTATGTTTCGGATGAGGATGCGGTAGAGTCGCTTGCGTACAATAAGAGCGGCACTCATATAGATTATGAATATATTTCTCATGGCGATGGAAACTATGCCGATATGCCTTTGCTGTACTACGAATGGTACAGGGCAAAGGATGAGAACGGAAGGCAGATGAATGTCAGGAGGACAGATAACGGCAGGGTTTTGATAGATCTGGAGGGAGACGGGGAAATGCATGAGGCACATATCTATTTTGATATGGGCATCATATTCAGTGTCATGTATGCCTTATCCTTAGCCTTCAGTATAGGCTTTATAATAGTAGTATGTCATAAGTTAAATAAAGTAGGAGGGAATTATGATACCGATCAATGATCTTTCAAGAGGATTTTATCTTTACCAGAAGGAATATGAGGAAGCAGCGTTAAGAGTGCTCAGGAGCGGATGGTATATACTCGGAAAAGAGCTGGAGGCCTTTGAGGAAGAGTATGCGGCTGCACTTTCAGATGACTGTTTCTGCGCCGGAGTTGATAACGGACTGGATGCCATTCTCCTTGGCCTTAAGGCGTCGGGAATTAAAGAAGGAGACGAGATAATAGTACAGGCAAACGGATATATAGCCACAATGCTCGGGGTTATGCAATGCGGAGCAGTTCCTGTATTTGTGGAGCCTGATGAATATTACCAGCTTGATCCCGCAAATGTGGAGAAAAAGATAACTTCTAAAACAAAGGCAGTGCTCGTAACACATCTTTACGGGCTTGCGACAAGAATGGAGCCGGTGCTCGAGATCTGCGAAAAACATGGATTGATGCTTTTTGAGGATTGCGCACAGTCTCATTTCGCTCCTTACAAGGGAACATATACCGGCCTTTTCGGTACAGCATCCTTTTTCAGCTTTTATCCTACCAAGAATTTCGGAGGTTTCGGAGACGGCGGCGGAGTTGTATCCAAGGATAAGGATATCATAGACAGGGTAAAGGTGCTCAGGAATTACGGCAGTGATTACAGATATCACAATATCGCCCTTGGCTATAATGACAGACTGGATGAACTTCAGGCCGCAATGCTCAGAGTAAAGCTAAAGCACATCAAAGATCTGCTGAAAAACAGGGACCATATAGCACAGAGATACCTGAAGGAGATCGATAATCCAAAGGTAGGACTTCCCGAAACCCCTGAAGGATGTGTGCATACCTGGTACCAGTTTGTAGTGCGCGTGGACGATCAGGAAGGTTTCAGAGAGTATCTGAAGAGCCGGGATGTAGGGAGTGATATAGCATGGAAAACACCGCCTTATCTGCAGCCTGTGATGGTGGAGAAATTCGGATACAAGAAGGGTGACTATCCAAAGACTGAGGAGATATGCGATACGATAGTATCTCTTCCGATGATGGATCATATGGAAGAGGATGAGATAGATAAGGTCATTGCTGCTGTAAACAGTTATTGAGCCTGATTTGTTTATCAGAGAATGAAAGAGGACTGCTGATATGAGAATGGGAATACTCAGCGCATCGGATATTGCAAAGAGAAGGTTCATACCTGCTCTCTTAAAATGCCGTGCGTTTGATCTTGCCGGAATCGGCTTTGCCGATAATGATGAGCGGGGAGCTGTCCCCGGTATAGGCGGTGAAGCCAATGACGGAAAAAGAGCCGCCACCATGGAGCTTTGCGGTCAGTATGGGGTAAGATTCTATGAAAGCTACCATGACCTTTTGTCCGATAAAGATATAGATGCTGTATATATTTCCCTGCCTCCGGCACTTCATCATCATTGGTGCATGGAAGCTTTGGGCGCCGGTAAGCATGTCCTGGTGGAAAAGCCCGTGGCTACGACCAGAAAGGACTGCTGGGAGATGACGGCCCTGGCGGGAGAGAAGCATCTGGCTGTAGTTGAAAATTACGGTTTTTTGTATCATAAGCAGATGAATATGATAAAAAAGCTGATCCTCGGAGGTGAGATCGGACACGTCCGGCTTATTAGGGCAGCTTTCGGTTT
>CADCRB010000117.1 GCA_902803745.1 uncultured Lachnospiraceae bacterium | reverse complement strand
TATAGGCCCGCACGAGTCCTCCTGTGCCGAGCAGAGTTCCACCGAAGTATCTCGTTACTACCAGACAGACGCCCTTAAGTTCTGCGCCGGAGAGGACTTCAAGGATGGGGGCACCTGCAGTCCCGGACGGCTCACCATCATCTGATGAGTGAACGATATCAGGAGCGCCGTCAACACCCCTTATTATATATGCGCTGCAGTGATGCTTTGCATCATGATACTTCTTTTTTTCACTGCGTATCAGAGCTTCAGCTTCATCCGGAGATGAAACTGCCTGCAGGATACCTATGAACTTTGACCGTTTCACTTCTACAAGTGAGGCACCGGTGCCTGTGACCGTCCTGTAATTCATGGATTGATTGTATCAGAAACAAACGCATACGCAAAACAGGAAAATTTAACTTAGTGTATAAGGCTTGTCATTTATCATACGGTGTGGTAATATATACGTCGCTCGTCTCGACGGGCAGCAGAGAATCATAATGGCGAGGCCGCCGGTCGGAAACCGGCTGCTCACGGAAAGGAAGAGGCATCAAAAATGAAAGCAGATCTACATCCTGAATATCATCAGGCGACAGTCACCTGCCACTGCGGCAATACTTTCACTGTAGGATCCACGATACCTGAGATCCGCGTGGAAATATGTTCGAAGTGCCATCCCTTCTATACGGGACAGCAGAAGATTGCCCGCGCTGACGGACGTATTGAAAAGTTCAACAAGAAATACGCAGCAAAGAATTAGCAGTATTCAGGCACCGTCTTTTTGTGATGTCAAAAAGACGGTGTTTTTATGTTTAAATCCCGGCAAAGCACGGGATTTTTTGATTTCATTTTAGAAGGAGATAATATGGATAACAGATCCTGTCCCATTACCGGAACAGTCTACAGCAGGATAGGCGGTCAGGCAGTAATGGAAGGCGTCATGATGAGAAATGCTGACGACTATTCCGTGGCTGTGAGACGTGCTGACGGGGAGATAGTCGTGAAGAAAGATGTATATCACGGGATAATAAACAATAAGACTGTATATAAGATACCTGTGATAAGAGGAGTGCTGTCCTTCATTGATTCACTTGTGCTGGGACTATCCACATTGAACTTCTCTTCTGACATATACATAGCTAGTGAAGAGGAACAAGAGAAGGCCGGGGCGGATAAAGCAGAACCGGAGAAAATGGCAGATGCTGAAAAGGGGACCGTCGAAACAGACAGAGAAAACAGTGGGAATGACCGTAACAATGAAACAAAGGGCAGCGGCAGAGCAGGAAGCGATATCGCAGGTGACGTGGATAAAAAGAAATCCGCAAAGGATGCGGCTCTTTCTGCAGGTATCACAATAGTGGCTCTGATACTTGCTTTAGGTCTTTTTATGGTTTTGCCGTATCTTGCCAGTCTTTTATTCAAACCCTTTGTGGGCGAAGGTATAGCTCTTTCACTTATTGAGGGTCTTATCAGGATATTGATATTTGTCGGATATATTAAGCTTATAAGCCTTATGGAGGATATAAGACGTGTTTTTATGTATCATGGCGCGGAGCATAAATGCATAAACTGCATCGAGGCAGGGTATCCTCTGACAGTGGACAATGTAAGAATGGCCAGCCGCGAACACAGACGCTGCGGCACAAGTTTCCTTCTCTATGTGATGGTGATATCGATCATATTCTTTGCCTTTATACAGACAGATACAAGGTGGCTAAAGATAGTCTTAAGACTCGTTTTGATCCCCGTCATCGCAGGGGTGTCATATGAATTCATAAGGCTGGCGGGCAGGTCTGACAACGCACTGATAAGGTTAGTGAGTAAGCCGGGGCTCTGGCTTCAAAAGCTGACCACGAGGGAGCCTGATGATGAGATGATAGCCGTTGGTATCAGGTCAGTTGAGGAGATTTTCGACTGGCAGGCATTCCTTAAGGAGAATTTCCCGGATGACAAACCGAAAGCTTCTTGAACTCGGTATAGAAAAGCTTAAGGAGGCTGGGATAGATGATGCCGGGACAGATGCAAGGATCCTGTTTGAATATGTTACAGGTCTGGACAGGAATGCGCTTCTGATATATGGGAGCGATGAGATCCGTGAAGGGAATACAGCAACCGGATCCGGAGCGGATGATGGAAAGGCTAAAGCAGGGAGCGGCAAGGATGGCTTGAGCGTAAAAGATGTATACGACAGTCTCATTACAGAGCGGGCTGGACACAAGCCTGTGCAGTATATCACCGGGATGGCTGATTTCATGGGACTGCGCTTTAAGGTAAATGAGAACGTGCTAATACCGAGGTTTGATACGGAGTTCCTTGTAGAAGAGGTCATGAAAGAAGTGGATGACGGTTCTTCAATCCTTGATATGTGTACCGGATCCGGATGCATAATACTTTCTCTTATGAAATACAAGAACGGAATAAAGGGAACCGGCGCAGATATTTCCGAGCCGGCGCTTGATATCGCAAGAATGAACGAGAATGCTATCTTCGGAACCCGTGCGGGGGAAGGGGATGAGCCGGGCTATGATAAGCATGACAGAGTTGAATGGGTTCTGTCAGATATGTTTGAAAACATCACAGGAGAATATGACTGCATAGTCAGTAATCCGCCGTATATAAGGTCTGATGTAATAGAGACGCTTATGCCGGAGGTCAGAGATCACGAACCTTATAAGGCACTTGACGGGGATGCAGATGGACTAAAGTATTATCGTATCATTGCTAAAGAAGCAGGGGGGCATCTCAAAAGATACGGCAGGCTTTTCCTGGAGATCGGATACGATGAGGGGACAGAGGTGGCATTGATTCTTGAAAGAAGCGGATTCTCGGATATACAGGTTATGAAGGACTACTCGGGGAACGACCGGGTGGTGAAAGCCGTAAACAGGTGAAAGCACGAAACACTCCGCCCGGGATTCTGTTATGTGTGTCGGATAAAGAATAATAAGGAGAACATCATGTTTGAAAATGTAGAGAGCATAGTATTGAAATATGACGAGCTGATGAGGAGGATATCAGAACCTGATGCAGCTTCTGACAGTAATAAATATATGGCGCTCATGAAGGAGCAGGCAAGTCTCTCTCCTGTGGTGGAAGCATATAAGGCATATAAGGAAAATGAAGCTGCGATCGAAGATGCGTTGCAGCTTATAGATGAGGAGTCCGATCAGGAGATGAAAGAGCTTGCGAGAGAGGAGCTTGCAGAGGCAAAGGAAAGGCAGCCGGAGCTCATTCAGTCACTTCGTCTTTTACTGCTGCCCAAAGATGAAAATGACGACCGTAACGTCATCATGGAGATAAGAGCTGGAGCGGGAGGCGATGAGGCGGCTTTATTTTCATATGATCTTTACCGTATGTATACCCACTACATAGAGGCCAGAGGCTGGAGTACTGAGCTGATGGAGTGTGAGGAGACCGGAATAGGAGGAATGAAGAATGTCTCCTTTATGGTAAAGGGTACCGGCGCCTACTCGGTATTGAAATATGAATCAGGGGTACACAGAGTACAGAGAGTGCCAGAAACTGAGTCAGGAGGAAGAATACATACTTCGACTGCGACTGTGGCCGTGATGCCGGAGGCAGAGGATGTGGATGTGGAGATAGATGAGAAGGATATCCGTATCGATGTAATGCGTGCTTCAGGAAACGGAGGCCAGTGTGTCAATACTACGGATTCTGCCGTGAGGCTTACTCATTATCCGACCGGCATTGTCATTTATTCGCAGACAGAGAAATCGCAGCTGCAGAATAAGAATAAAGCGTTTGCTCTGCTCAGATCAAAGCTGTATGACCTTGAACTGCAAAAGAAGCAGGAGAGTGAATCTGCGGAGAGAAGGAGCCAGATAGGCACCGGAGACAGATCGGAGAAGATCAGGACCTACAACTTTCCGCAGGGAAGAGTAACCGATCACAGGATCCATCTTACCCTGTACCGGATAGATGACATCATAAATGGTGATCTGCATGAGATAATCGATGCCCTTACCGAGGCCGACAGGGCGGCGAAGCTGGCTGAGGATAATCTTGGATAGATATCAAAAATATGCTATACTACAAGGTGCGCTCTCTGGCTGTAAGGGGGCGTGAAATAAGAACTGAAGGGGACTGTAACATAAAAAATGTCGGAAACGACGGTGAAGGAAGAAAACGTAACAGATAAGCTCAGGCGTGAGCTGAAGGACACAAGGGATAAGCTAAATATCCTTCTAAACAGCATGCCCGGCGGAGTAATGACATACGATGCGGATACCGGTAAGATCCTTTCTGTGAATGAAGGTCTGCTGAATATATTCGGCTGCGGTGAGCAGGAGCTGAGAGAGCATTTTATGGACAGCTTTAATCTGTTTGTTATGAAAGAGGACCGCCGCAGGATCAAAGAGCTTATCGAAACACAGATCCAGTTCTTTGATCACGTTGAACTTGCGTACAGAGCCATAGGTCTTTCGGATGAAATAATCTGGTTTAATCATAAAGCTACTCTGCGCACACAGGAAGACGGAAGTAAGGTTTTCTTTTGCATCCTTTCCGATATGACAGAGCAAAAGGCGATACAAAATCAGCTTCAGTCAATGAACGAGCAGCTGTACATTGAAACAGAGCGCTTCAAGCTTATTGAAGAAGCGATCGATAATGTGGAATATGATTATGACGTGGACAGTGATAATCTTTCCGTTTCCAGTAAGGATAACGCAGGTGTAAGACATTGGAAAAATGTGGAGCGTGCTTTTCGCGCAGGTCAGGCCTTCCGGTATGTGCATCCCGATGACCTTGATATGGTGAAGTCTGTATTGGGCTCGGCTATGAAGACGGCGGGAAAGGGTGTAGTCGAATACAGAATGGCTTTGCAGGGAGAGGCTTATCTCTGGTATCGCCTTAATTATGCTTCCTTTGAGGGCAAGAATGACAGGATCATCCGCGTAGTCGGATCAGCCAAGGACATAACCGTAGAGAAACAGGAGCAGGAGAGGCTTCGCACGGAGGCAGAAAGAGACGGAATGACGGGGCTTTTGAATAAGACTGCCATGCAGCTGTATTGTGCAGCACATCTTTCGAAAAGTGAATTCAGTGATTGTCATGCCCTCTTTATGATAGATACGGATAATTTCAAATCAGTGAATGATACACTGGGACATGGTGTGGGAGATGACACCATAAGATTTGTGGCAGACAATATCCGAAATGTCTTCAGGGATACCGATCTCGTAGGACGTATGGGCGGAGATGAATTCATGGTATTGATGAGCCATACTACGCTTGATATCGCCAGGGACAGGGCTAAAAGACTTAATGATAAGATAAGATCCGATGTAGAGAGCGGCGGAGAGAGTGTACATATTAGCTGCTCCATAGGTATTGCTTTCTTTGCGAAGGACGGAGAGGACTATGACACCCTGTTCAGGGCGGCTGATGCGGCATTATATGAAGCAAAGGAATCAGGAAAAGACACTTACAGAATATATGCCCAGGGATAGAGTCGGGGTGGCCGGTTTATTGGCCGGGATCCTGGGAATCATCATGCTATGCGGATGCGCAGCAGGTGAAGATCATATTCGAGAGGCGGATTCGCTCATTGAAAACGGATCCTATGCCGAGGCGTTGGAAAGCCTGGATGCTGCCGAGAAGGCAGGAGAGGATATCAGGCTTATACACAGATCCCGCGGGATAGCTG
>CADCRB010000116.1 GCA_902803745.1 uncultured Lachnospiraceae bacterium | reverse complement strand
GCCCATACCCTTTATCTTCTGGATCCCGCGTATGACAGAGAACATAAAGCTGCTGTTTTCCATATCGATATGAAGTATCCCGGTTTCGTTGCGCGCGTAGCTTATGGCTCCGAGTATCGAGACCAGGATCTTCAGGATAAGGAAGATGACAGCCGGAAGGAAAAGACTTGATGCGAACTTCTTCATCTGATACAGGTAGATAATCGAAAATGAAAGATTGAGCAGGACATCCATGATGACCTGCATTATCGTATCCGACATTCTTCCGCAGTTAGCTATTCTTTTTGACAGCTTTCCTGAAGAGGTGCTCTGGAAAAACTGCTGCGGAAGATGAAGGACCTTTGCCAGTACAGCCGACTGCATTTTTTCTGAGATCCTTATCTTTGTTTTTGAGAGCATAATGGACTTCAGCAATGTCATGAATCCCCTGACAAGATTTACTGATATGAAAATGACGACCGCGATAAGGAATCCTCCGATGCTTCCTTTTCCCTTGATGTAGACATTGTAGATCCATTTGCTTATAAGAGGCAGGATATAACCGAAACCGGCAGCCAGGCCCGTAGCGGCGGCAAGCCTGATGATATCTCCGGCAGTCAGTGACTTTAAGACATTACGGCAAAAAGTGAGGAGCAGATTTTTCCCCTCCTCTATAGGCCGGCTGACAGTATAGCAGGCCGGCTGAAGCGAGGCAATATAAGCTGCCGATGCCCTGCCTTTTCCCGAATCAAAGGGACAGTAGAAGCGATATCCCCTTTTTGTCGGCATCAGTATCACTGCTCTTCCGTCTTTTCGGAAGGCCAGCAGATACTCCGCCCTGTCACGGCTCGCTTCGATCACGGATGCCTTTTCCTCGTACATCATGCCGAGGGGATCCAGTACCGTTTCCATCATTTTTTCCACCGACAGATCCTGCGGTATCCAGGATACTTCGATCCCGAATTTCTCCAGAAGGAACATCAGCGCCATGCTGACATCCTCGTTTCCCTCAGGCTGGCGCAGCGTACGGTTTCTGATCAGGGATTCATCCGCGTCCTTTTCAAGCTTTATATTGTTTTCTTCTTTTTTTCTGATGCTCTCTGTATACAGTTCCATATTTTTATTTCTGCACTGAAATAAGCTCGCGGTAAAGTCCCTCCTGCGCATACAGTTCCTCATGCGTTCCTGACTGAACCACTTTTCCTTTGTCCATTACATAGATCCGGTCGCAGCCTGCAATGGTAGAGAGTCTGTGGGCAACTATGATGCAGGTGGTACGCTTTTCCTTGATCGACCGGAGTATCCTGTCCTCCGTCAGCGCATCAAGCGCCGAGGTAAACTCATCCAGAAAAAGCAGCGTCGGTTCGTGAGCGAGCGCCCTGGTGAGTTCAAGCCTCTGCAGCTCACCGCCTGAGAAGTTGCGTCCGTTCTCCTCTATCCGTGCTTCGTAGCCTGATCTGTCGCGGATGATGCGGTCATGTATCTGCGCATCCCGTGCGGCTAATATGACTTCGTATTTTTCTACGGTATTGTCCCACATCCTTATATTATCGTAGATAGAATCCTCAAACATCATGATTTCCTGATCCACAGTAAGGACTGAGGAATTGAAGACCACATCCGGGATCTCCTCCCGATGCTTTCCTGAGTAGAGTATCTCGCCGGATTCCGTTTCATAAAGGTTCGCCAGGAGCTTCAGCAGGGTGCTTTTGCCGCAGCCGGTCCTGCCCACGATAGCTATCATCTGTCCTTCACCTACTTCGATATCGACATCGTCTATGACAGGAGCATCTCCCGGGTTATAGCGGAAACTGATGTGACGCGCGCACAGCTCTCCCCCCAGCTTATCCACGGTATCATATTCACTTTTGGGAAGAGGGATGGGCTGCCCGCTTTCCCGATTCATTATATCGTTGACTCTCTCAATATTTGTCCGCATTGTCTGAAGCGAATTCACCGAAGTCATACAGTTGTTCATAGAGGTGATCATATAATTCAGGATGCTCTGGAAAAGAGCCATGGAGCCGATGGTAAAGCTGCCGTGCAGGACAAAGTACGCGCCGATGAAGAGCTGTATGCCCTGTAACGCGTTTCCATGGATCCCGGACACAAAAGCTATGAACGCGTTGATACGCTGGCTTCTGTATTTTCCTTCATTGGCCAGAGTCTGTGACTCATGCCACATATTGTAGAAGGATCGTTCCGCTCCGGTGGCCTTTATTGTCTCTATCATACTCATCCCGTTCAGGACTGCGGTATTGAGCATGTTCCCAGTGGTCGTCATGCTGCGGGATATGATCGCATTTTTTTCCTGCATCTTCACAGTAAATGCCAGGTCCGCCACTATCACGATGAGACAGGCGACAGCCATTACACGGTTGTACCTCACGAGGGTAATGAAATATACCATGGTCATCACAGCGTCAATGGCTCTCGGTACCAGGGAACGTATTATGGTGTTGTCAAGCCTTATATTATTGTCGATCCGGGACATCAGTTCGCCGGCACTGTACTGTTCAAAGAATTTCAGAGGCTGATCAAACATTTTTTTGAACATCCGGCTGCCGGATACCGCGGAGATATCCCTGCTGGAATCATTGATGCGTTTGGTCTTTGCCATGCTCAGAATAAAATAAACCGTCAGGAAGATCATGTAGATCATAAGGACGATATAGCCGCTGTCGCGGAGATTCCCGGTCTGCGGACTCATGTATGAATCAAGTATGGCCTTCTGCAAGGTCACCATTCCGATATTCAGCCAGATACAGACAAGTGTCAGTATCATCAGGATAAACATCGGCTTACGCAGTTCGCTGAGCCTCCCGCTTATAAGCGATACAAGGGATTCTCTTTTGCCATCGGCGACAAATTCACTGTTTTTGGTAAGTATGAGCACCTTTCCGTTGTAGAGCTCGCTGAATTTCTTTAAAGTCATCCTGATCTCGCCCCTGGCAGGATCAGTGACGGAAACTATATCCCCTCTGATCGAGGTTATGATGCACCACCATCGTTTTTTCCAGGAGACGAGCACAGGAGGCTTCATCCTTTTAAGCTCATCTATGTCCGGTGTTTCCACCCTCGCATCGAGTCCGTAGTATGACGCGGCTTCGGCCATCTGCTGCGGATCGGAGCCATTACGGGAGGAGACGCATACCTCACGCATTTCTTCCAGCGGGACAAATTTTTTGTGATAGCCGAGCATCATGCACAATGCTGCTGCGCCGTTTTCACCCGGCCTCATCTGTATCACAACGGGTATCTTCATCTTTTACTCTCTTTTGTGCAAAGAATTATTTTGATCGTGACATACACTATGGTCGTAATAGGCACGGACCAGCGGTACATATCCGGCATCCCTGATATCCTGATATCTGAACCGGTATTTTGCATTGGTGCGTCTGCCTGTAGCTATATAGCGCAGACACTCCTGGGACAGGTGATCCAGTTTCTTCAGGCTTTCCGTTGTAGTGATGAAGGGGAAAAACTTATCCGTCCAGCTTATCCAGTCGTCCTCCCCGGAGCCGTAATAATAATAGCGGATATAACCGGCCATTAGCCTCAGTCCGTCCTCTCTGGTCAGCCGGCCGTTCTTCACTCTTCGGCTTATGCTTTCAGCCCGGTGCTTCATCTTGCTTGAGACCTTTCGAAACGTATTTTCGGCTATGTCTGTCATATCCGGAGCAAACCGTATCCCAAGCAGGTCATAGCTGACGCCGGGTGGGACGATGCAGGTTTTCTCCTCATTCAGGCTGAGCCCGAGATCCGTAATGATCTTCTTGAGCTGCTCCATCAGGCGTTCGGCTGAGGAGCTGTCCTCACAGATCATGCAGATATCATCTGTATAACGGCTGCAGATGCTGACATTCTCTTTCATAAAGCTGTCTGCCTCCAGCAGAAAGACATTCTGAAGGAAGGCGACTATGGGATTTCCCGGAAGCACCGAGGTGAAGCCCTCTTCCAGCCTGCCGTCACGGTAATACAGGTTTCTGGATATCATCCACATGATGAAGGCATGGAGCTCAGGTTCATCAGCAAGCCAGGGCTTAAGTTTTTTATCCAGCATCACGGGATCTATGGATTCCCCGAAGCTTCGGATATCCATCTTTATTATGTATTTTTCCCTGTGCGGATCATAGCGGCGGATGACCTGGTACAGCTTTCCGACAGGGTTGCTCTTTCTGAAGGAGTAGAGTGTATCCGGAAAAAGATCATCATACCTCTCCATAAGCATAAAGGTCAGAAACTGAAGCAGGATCTTGTTTTCTTCGGAAAAACTGTAAACCCTCCGCCTGCGGTCAGACCGCGCCTTACGCAGAAAGATCAGCTTCGGCGGATCAAAATAATAATCGCCCTCGATAAGTCTCTGTATGTCTTCATTGAAACGCTCTGTCAGGATATAAGCCGCCATGGCCTCCACTTCCCCGGTGTTTCCTGCAACGGCTGCCCTGCGTTTTGCGAGAAAAGCCTCTTTCCGCGCAGTGCTTTTCATATCCTCAAAAATCATACGATCTGTCCATCCCTTTATTATCTGCCTGTGCGGCACACCCCCGCAACGAAGAGCTCTTCCATCTCAATGCCGTCATCACCGGCAGATATCTGATGTTTGAATTATATCAAATCGTTGAGTCAATGGATACTTATTTCGGGATAATGCCATTTGCTTGCCTTGTATCGTATATTAATGTATAAATTTATAAAAGAAAATGCTGTGATTCAGACGGAGGGATAGTATGAAAGATACAAATCCGGTTTTTATGAAGCTGATGGAATCAATAGAAAGGGTCGACAAAGGAGTCGAGCTGCTCTCCCGTGAAAAGCGCGCAGTCCTTCTGGATCTTGTAAAGGCCTACTACGAGGATGAAAACACCGTTTCCGATCTTGCAGGCATTCTTGAAAATGATGATTATCTCACAGAACTTTTGGTGGACAAGACCGCCTATCTCAATATAGTTGAATCAGAGCTTGGAGATGACCCGTTAAAGGCATTAGAAGCAGATGATCCCTCCTTCTCAAAGTACGAGGTGGAGGAAGCCTATGTCTCGCTGACAGACACTCTGTTTGAATTATCAAAATCGATAAATCCCCTTGGAGGCTTCGGAAAAGACCGTCTCATGGCCGGACTTTCCATCATAAGAAGCTTTGAAGAGAGGTTCTGGCCTCTTGCTACAAAGATAACGTTTCATAATGCGATAGTCTTTAAGGAACTGATCCCTCCTGAGCATTATGATGATATTCTTGCAGGAAGAAAGCATGCAATAGGTGCGCTCAGGATGGTGGGAGACAGAAGCTGTGCTGCAGGAGTCATAGTTTATACCATTCCCTTTTCCGATGATGATACGCCCATGATCCGACTGGACTGGATAATGGTCCATGAGGATATGAGACAAAAAGGAATAGGAAATTTCCTTATAGCCCAGGTTCTGGAGCTTACCTTCCAGTACGATGGGATGGGGATATACGCTGATCTTCCCGTAAAGATATTTGAAGATGATCAGGAGGCAGCCAGCCTGTCGTTGCTGTACAACTGTCTGGACAGCTGGGATCTTCTTTTTGACCTGACTCTCGGAAACTCTTTTGTCCTGAAAATATCTGACTGCAGGGGAAACAATGCGATCGACAGCGAGCCCAAAAACGTGATCTCCGTAGGAAATATGGGCTATAAAGCATCTGAAATGATCGACCGTTTTTTTGCTGATGCAAGTAATTACTTTGATGAGGGACTTCCGGCCCTTCCCGTGGAATTCTTCGATAAGGATCTCAGCTGTGCAGCATTACATGAAGGCAGGATCAGGGCGATGCTTCTTATTCACAGACTGGAGGATGACAGTTTAAGGTATGAAGGTCTTATCAGAACTGAGGATTCTGAGCCTGAAGACATTTTGAATCTCTTAAGATATGCTTACGGAGCCTGCCGGGAAAAAGGCCTTGAAGACAGTATGCTCTTTGGATACCTTTGGAGCATAGAAGGAATGGAGCTCCTCGGAAGTATCATTCCCGAAGCGCAGGTCACAATGCTCTACAGAGGGATCCTGCTTCCTGAGGAAGTGGATCTGTCCTCAGAGGACTGGAGCCGGCTCCGAAATAGTGCAGGCCTTTCTGATGATAAGATCCCTGATGAAGGTATAACTGATGAGGAAATAGGACAGGAAGAAACAGCTCTC
>CADCRB010000115.1 GCA_902803745.1 uncultured Lachnospiraceae bacterium | reverse complement strand
CCGTCCTCTCGCATAAGGGACAATACAGTACGTACAGAACTGGTTGCAGCCATCCTGTACTTTGATAAAACATCTTGTATGTATTGACTCCGGAAGCTGACTGCTGCAAGCCGGATCACAGCTCATACTTTCTTCATCTCCAAAATACCGGTTAAGGATTTCCGCAATATCCTTCTTTTGCTCATTTGCGATACAGATATCGACCCCCTCGAGCCTTATCTCTCGATCTGTATGCGTATTTACATAGCAGCCCGCTGCAACTATGACCGCATCCGGATTAAGCTTTTTCGCTCTGTGAAGCATCTGCCTTGACTTTCTGTCAGCAATATTCGTCACCGAGCAGGTATTTACTATATATATATCTGCTCTTTGGTAAAATGGCACAATAGTATACCCTGTATTCGCCAGCTCCTTCATCATTTTTTCGGTTTCATAGGAGTTGACCTTGCATCCAAGATTGTGAAAAGCGACTGATTTACCCATAAAATAAACTATTTTTCGTCATGTTTTATCATTGACAATTATAAAATGCGACTTTATCATAATACCCGTGTAGCGATACTTACACAAGAATAATCTGTATTTTATGAAGATTTGAGTTAATAAGGAGGATTAGATATGAAGACAGTACAGATCTCACTGAACTCGATCGACAAGGTAAAGTCATTTGTTAATGACATCACGAAGTTCGATTATGATTTTGATCTCGTTTCCGGAAGATATGTCATCGATGCAAAGTCTATAATGGGTATCTTCAGCCTTGACCTTTCGAAGCCCATCGATCTTAATATCCACGCAGAGGATAATATCGATGATGTATTAAAGGTTCTCGAACCCTATTCTGTATAATCAGCTCGGGGAAGGTATCAGATAAAATAATGTATTGTGGGGGACAAATACCTGATAAGGTATTTGTCCTTTCATTTATTATCTTTCTCCTCTAATCCCTCAATTTTTTCGTGACTTGCCAGATATCGTCCCTCTATCTCATAAAAATGCAGATCATAATCCTTATATAAAGACAGCTTATCTGCTCCCAGTACATACAGAATACTGTCGTCATACCTGCCTTTTTCCATATCGCTTCGAAGAGCTTCCAATGTGTTCTGGACCTTGCTTTCGATAGGACGGGCATAATAAAAGTCATTTGTCGTCATGTCATGAAGATATGCATAATAACTCAGATACTGATCCACCTCTCCATCCTTTATATCCATAACTATATGATCGTATCTGTCCACTACATCATCCAAAGGCCCGATCCCGTCCAGTATCCCGCTGTATTCATAGTCACCTTTTGCAAAAACGTTATGCTTCTCTGCCAGATACGGACTCATATCTGCTGCCTGGATGACAAGACATAATAGAAGAAGTATCATAAACTCTCTTTCATTAAGGTGCTGGCAAAGAAATACTATGGAGAATGTTATGATCATATAGCATAGCGGCCAGATAAATCGGCCGTTGCTCCTGAATATTCCGACAAACGTCCCGAAAATCTTCCCCAGAGGCAGGGTAACCAATACGTCACTTCCAAAAGAAATTTCCGGGATAATACTGAACCCGGTAAAAAAGAGGGCTGTTAAAAGCAACAGCCATCGGTGAAGATTCATCTGTATCTTTACACGCTTTATCAATAAAACAACAACTGCTGCCAGCACTAATACCAAAGCGCCTGCTCCAAGATACCCAAATCCTTCATATTGAAGCAGCGCCACCGGAAGCCCGGGGATCCGTGCATAATCCATTGAATTAAAAAGGGTATTGAGATTAGCTTCATATGAACCCGCTCCAAGACTGGCTCCCTTTCCTACGCTGAATGCTCCAAAAGCAAAAAGACATCCGATACCTGTAATACAATATGCAAAGCCATAAAGAAGAAAACCCTTAATGTCCTTATTTTTTATCAGATGTTCTATGAGCCCCATGGCAATGATCCCACCGCACATCGCCCAAATATAGGGATGTATCAAAAGCGCACATATGGAGAAAATAACAAGTATCATACAATTTCCTACGATATTACGCCTGAGATCGAGTACTATCCAGAGGTAAAAAGCCAGAAGAATAAGCCAATGTGAAGTAAGTGATGTATGATAAAACATCCTGTACAGCAGGCACCAGCTCAGCGAATAAAACACGGATGCGAAAAACGAATTCTTTATACTAGATGTATATTCATAGATGATCAGCGCGCCAATCCCTCCAGCTAAAGCCATGGAGAGCATCCCGTATATCCCCAGGTACTGAAACACCTGTGGAAGCAGGGGATCCAGCAGCTTTCCCAAAAAGGCAAAAAGGGGTATCGCATCAGTATATATCACCGACATATCATGCGGAAACGAAGCCGTGGTCACAAGTCCTATGGGAAACTGCCAGGGACTTGATCTGTAAAGACAAAATCCAAGATAATGCTGGGGAAGATCCCTCTCCCCTGTCATGAAGATCCATCCGTCATAAAACGGATTTAAGACATACGGTCCGTATATCATCACAAAAAGAAGCGCTCCGAAGAGCGCCGACAAAGCAAATACACGTATTCTGTCAGTCACGTCCGACGATAACGAGTTCTTCCGTCTCATATGCCTCCGCTAACAGACTGTCTATCACACCCTCAAGGTTCCTCTCGGATTTTTCTATTATACTCCTTTTAGGCTTTGTTACAGGATGTTTTGCCACAAATATTGTACAGCAGTCCTCATACGGCAGAATAGATGTTTCATAAGTGCCTATCTTTTCCGCCATATCCACTATCTCCTGCTTATCCATACCTATCAAAGGTCTATACACAGGCATTGTGTTCACCGCTGCGTCAGTTACATACAAAGACTGCAGGGTCTGTGATGCGACCTGGCCTATGGATTCTCCTGTGACCAGACCGAGACAATCATTCTTCTCCGCCAGATGCTCCGCTATCCGCATCATATATCTTCTCATGATTATCGTAAGCTCATCATGAGGACATTTTTCGTATATCGCAAGCTGTATAGCAGTGAAATTAACAATATGAAGATAGACCGGTCCGGAATATCTTGACAGAAGTTTTGCCAGATCTATAACCTTCTGTCTTGCCCTGTCAGATGTATAGGGTGGAGCGTGAAAATAAACCGCGTCCAGAATAACCCCTCTCTTTGCCGTCATATATCCGGCGACCGGAGAATCTATCCCTCCAGACAGCAGGAGCATGGTCTTTCCGTTTGTTCCTAAAGGCATGCCTCCGGCTCCGGGTATTTCTCTGGAATAAATATGGACTATATCCCTTATCTCTACCCTGATATCAACTTCAGGATCATGCACATCGACGTGAGTCTCCGGATATGCCGTCAATACGGCTTCTCCGAGAGCAGCATCCACTTCCATGGATGTCATGGGATATGATTTATGTGCGCGACGTGTATTAATCTTAAATGAAAAATGCCTGTCTTCAAAAACCTCCCCTACAAAGTTTACTATTTCTTTACGAAGGTTCTCAATAGAAGTGTCCTCCACATGCACTACAGGACAAAAGGCTATCACACCAAATACGTGTTTCAGTGAATCTATGGTCGCATCATAATCGTAATCATCGCTTTTTACTTCCACGAAGATACGCCCGCCCTTGTCTTTTGTCACGGCAAATTCGCCGTTTACACTTTTCAGGCCATATTTGATCTGCCTGATCAGAGCATCCTCAAACAGGTAACGGTTTTTCCCTTTGACTCCTATCTCTCCATATTTTATAAGGAACGATCTGAACATGTGAGTTTATTTGAACATTCCCTTCTTTTTCTTTCCCTTTGCATTTTCCTTAGCTGCGTCATTTTCATGCCGCGCCACATAGTTAAGGGAATCACCTGTGGCAGCATCAAACTGCCTGAGCATTTCCTTCGCCTGATTGTTAAGACCTGTAGGCACTTGAACAATAAGGGTTACGTACTGGTCGCCTCTTGTATTTGCATTTCTGAGTGAAGGTACACCCTTTCCTTTAAGCCGTACTCTTGTATCGGTCTGTGTGCCGGCCTTTACATTATAGACTACCTTCCCATCCACGGTATCTATCATTACGTCACCGCCAAGTGCCGCCTGAGCATAGGAAATTGGAGCCGTAGAATATATGTCCATATCCCGTCTCTGGAATATAGGATGCCTTGACACATCCACCTCTACAAGCAGATCCCCTCTTGGTCCTCCATTACTTCCGGGTTCCCCCTTATCTCTTATGCGAACTGCCTGTCCGTTGTCTATTCCTGCAGGTATGGATACCTGGATCTTTTTCTTTGACGCAATATACCCGGTCCCGTAACAGTCCGGACATTTCTCCTTTATCATCTGCCCCGTGCCACGGCAGTCAGGACAGGTCTGCACATTTTGGACTGTTCCGAAAAGAGACTGTTGAGTAAAGACTATCTGACCCTTTCCCCCGCATTTTGAGCAGGTCACTTTGCTGGTACCTGGTTTGCATCCTGTACCTTTACACTTCGGACAATCATCCTTCAAGGTAAGTTCTATCTCCTTTTCGCAGCCGAATACGGCTTCTTCAAAAGATATGCGCACGGCGGTCCGAAGATTTGCGCCTTTTCTCGGTCCGGTCCTGTTTGCCCTGCTTCTCCCGCCAAAGAGATCACCGAATATATCACCAAACATATCCGTGAAATCCATGGAACTGAAGTCTCCAAAGCCACCGAAACCTCCGGCGCCTCCGCCTGCCCCGTCAAATGCAGCATGACCGAACTGGTCGTACTTTCTCCTTTTATCAGGATCCGACAGAACGGCATATGCCTCAGAAGCCTCCTTAAACTTTGCCTCGGCAGTCTTATCTCCGGGATTGGCATCGGGATGATATTTCTTAGCAAGTTTTCTGTACGCTTTTTTTAATGTCTCTTCGTCAGCGCCCTTATCGACTCCGAGCACTTCATAATAATCTCTTTTCTGTTCTGCCATTATGGTTTTCTCCAAATTTTAATTTAATCTTAATAAACAGGCTTTGACACATGCCCTGATAGCATGTGTCAAAATCCCTCTTTATCCGACAGGTTCAACGTTATCCTGTCCCTTAGTCCGCTGTCTGCAGACCTTTATCATACTTCCCTATAGTCCGCATCTACCACATCCGGACCGGAATCATCAGATGATGAGCCACTGTCAGAGTTTCCCCCGCCCATGTTGCCCATATCCGGAGCGGGACCCGGCTGAGGACCTGCTCCCTGAGACTGCTGCATATTCTCATACATCGCGGAGAATACTTTCTGCGCAGATGTCTCAAGCTTGCTCTTGGCTGCCTTGATCTCATCTACATCGCTTTCGGAAAGGCTTGCCGCATCTGTATGCTTGGAAAGGATTTCCTTCAGCGCGTTGAGGTCTGCCTCAACCTCACTCTTTGCAGCTGCATCCAGTTTGTCGCCGACTTCATTAAGAGCGTTTTCTGTCTGGAATGCAAACGAATCTGCATCATTTTTGGTATCTATCGCTTCCTTACGTTTCTTATCCTCTGCCTCGTACTGCTGTGCATCCTTCACAGCCTTGTCTATCTCATCATCAGACATACTGGATCCTCCGGTTATGGTAATATGCTGCTCCTTGCCGGTACCAAGATCCTTTGCAGATACATTTACGATACCATTTGCATCGATATCAAAAGTAACTTCTATCTGAGGCATTCCTCTTCTTGCAGGAGGAATTCCGTCCAGTCTGAACTGCCCAAGACTCTTATTATCTGCAGCAAACTGTCTCTCACCCTGAAGTACATTGATATCTACTGCAGTCTGATTATCGGCAGCCGTAGAGAATATCTGGCTCTTCTTTGTCGGAATAGTGGTATTCCTCTCTATGAGCCTTGTCGCAACACCTCCCATTGTCTCAATAGACAGTGAAAGAGGTGTAACATCCAGAAGAAGTACATCACCGGCACCGGCATCTCCTGCCAGCTTTCCACCCTGTATGGAAGCTCCTATGGCAACGCATTCATCCGGGTTGAGAGTCTTTGAAGGCTCCTGTCCTGTGAGCTGCTTTACCTTGTCCTGTACGCAGGGAATACGTGTCGATCCACCTACCAGCAGCACCTTTCCAAGATCGGAATTATTAAGTCCGGCATCCTTCATTGCATTTTGAACGGGTATGGTGGTTCTCTCAACTATATCATGGATCAACTCTTCAAATTTTGCCCTTGTCAGGTTCATATCAAAGTGCTTGGGTCCGTCTGCCGTAGCCGTTATAAAAGGCAGATTGATATTGGTAGTGGTTGCGCTTGAGAGCTCTTTCTTTGCTTTCTCCGCTGCTTCCTTAATACGCTGCATTGCCATCTTATCATTTGACAGATCAATGCCTTCCTTATTCTTGAAATCATCTACCATGTACTTTGATACAACATTATCAATATCATCTCCTCCGAGATGAGTATCGCCGTTGGTCGCAAGTACCTCTATGACACCATCGCCTATCTCTATGATTGATACATCGAAGGTACCTCCTCCAAGGTCATACACAAGGATCTTCTGCTCTTTTTCGTTATCAAGACCATAAGCCAGCGCCGCTGCCGTAGGCTCGTTGATAATACGCTTCACTTCAAGTCCGGCGATCTTACCGGCATCCTTTGTCGCCTGCCTCTGAGCATCATTGAAGTACGCAGGAACCGTAATGACGGCATCTGTAACCTTCTCTCCGAGATAGCTCTCTGCATCAGCCTTGAGCTTTGTAAGTATCATGGCTGATATCTGCTGAGGCGAATACTTCTTATCGTCTATTGTGCGCCCCCTGTCGGTTCCCATATCGCGCTTTATAGAGGATATGGTCCTGTCCGCATTTGTAACTGCCTGTCTTTTAGCAGGCTCACCGACAAGCCTCTCTCCGTTATTCGTAAACGCCACCACCGAAGGAGTGGTTCTCATTCCTTCTACGTTTGCTATGACCGTAGGCTTTCCGCCTTCCATTACTGCTACGCAGGAATTTGTTGTTCCAAGATCGATTCCGATTATTTTACTCATTGCTGTTTCCTCCTCTTATTTTGCCACCGACACCATTGAGTGTCTTACGACTGAATCATTCAACGTATATCCTTTTTGAAGCTCCTTACAGACCTTACCTGACTCATATTCCTCTGACTCCTCCTGCATCACCGCATTGTGCAGATTGGGATCAAAGTCCTTGCCGAGAGCCTCTATCGGCTTAACCCCCAGCTTTTCCAGCCCGTCCATAAGCTGCTTGTATACCTTGTCCATACCTTCGATAAACGGATCATTTTTCTTCTCCTCATCCTCTGATGCCATCTCAAGCGCTCTTTCAAAGTTATCTATAACCGGCAGTACAGTTTCTATGACTGTCTTCTCTCCGTTAGAAAACATCTCGGATTTTTCCTTGTCGGTTCGCTTACGGAAATTGTCAAATTCCGCCATCTGCCGTACTACTTTATCATTCAGCTCTGCAATCTTCTTATCCCTTGGATCCTCTTCTTTATCACCGGACTCCTCATTTTCGCCCTGGTCTTCCACCGGTTCATCGGGTTCCGCTTCCTCAGTCCCGGCTGTCTCCCCGGTTGGCATCTCCTCCTGTTCTGAAGTATCTTCTATCTCTTCATCCTTCAGAACTTCTTCGGCTTCTTCTGTCTTTTCTTTATTTTTTCCCAAGATTCATATCCTCCACTATTTCTTATTATATATTTCATCAAGCTGGTTCATAAGACTCTTCATTGTCCCCATTGCCTTTTCGTAATCCATCCTCTTGGGTCCAACTATTCCTATAGTTCCTCTCATTCCGTCTCCAAGCTCATATGTTGCCGTTACTACAGAACAATCCTGCATAGCTGGGCTTGACATTTCCTTTCCGATATATACCTGCATTTCTTTTCTGCCGGCATTATTCTCTGACAACGACGTATTGACTATCTTTTCAAGCTCTTCCTTATTTTCAAAGGTATTTATTATATCTGTTGCCTTGCCCGAATCAGTAAGTTCCGGATACTTAAATATATTTGTAGCGCCTGATGTATATATTTCGAGGTCCTCATCAGCCCTAATCGCATCTGCTACCGCATCTATGACCGAGCTCACTATTTCTGTATGAATTCCCGCCCGCTCTTTCAGGAGAGTAATGAGTCCAAGATTTATTTCCTCAAGAGACAAACCATTCAGATGCGTATTAAGCAGCAGGTTCAGCTTTAATATGGTATCCTCGTCTATCTCCTCCTCGGTATGTATCATCTTATTCTTGATGATATTACCCTCCACAACAATAACGGCAAGAACCGAATCTTTCTCCACCTTTGACAATTGGAGAAACTTTAGCTTG
The DNA here is from genome assembly GCA_902803745.1 of uncultured Lachnospiraceae bacterium. GTDB lineage: Bacteria > Bacillota > Clostridia > Lachnospirales > Lachnospiraceae > NK4A144. Next base: position 46,975 of record CADCRB010000115.1, on the reverse strand, counting down.
TTTCTGTGAGTCTCCGGTGTGCTGACTAATGCAGTATAGTTTGTATTTGCCGCCAGAAGCTTTGCGGCCTGTTTAAGCACCTCCTCAAGCTTATCCGCTTTCTCTATAATAAGCTCTTCTTTCTCCTGAATCTCACGCTCTTTTTCGCTCATGAGATTGTCCACATAGAATCTATATCCTTTGTCAGTAGGTATCCTGCCACTGCTGGTATGTGGCTGGAATATATAACCCATCTCCTCAAGATCGGACATCTCATTCCGTATGGTAGCACTGGATAGTTTCAGATCCGTGTACTTGGATATAGTACGGCTTCCAACAGGCTCCCCCGTTTCAAGGTAATTTCTAATGACTGCAACCAAAATTTTTACTTTTCTATCATCAAGTTCTGCAATACGCGGTGCTTCCTTTGGCATCAGCCCCTCCTTGCCTGTACCTCTTTTCGTTAGCACTCAGCTCGGTCGAGTGCTAATCATCAAATCATAATCTACCACCCTCTGTGAAGATTGTCAACACAAAACATCATTTTTTCACAGAAGAAGAACAATATCCGGAAGTTTTAACTGTTTTTGAAGCATCAAAGAAAAAGCAGGCTGCTTCAGCATATCCTCGGCAGGCCCTCTCCGTAGAGAGATGATACGATTTTTTCACCTCCGATGCGTGTTTTCAGAGTAACCCCTGTTGCATCTTCATAGACAACGCCTATCCTACAGGCATTCCGGCCGTATTTTGAATTCCTAATAATATTTAGAGCTTTTTCTGATTCTTCCTGAGGAAGAATAATAACACACTTGCCTTCATTTCCCATATTAAGAGGATCAAGTCCCAATAACCTGCTAAATTCGGCGACTTCGCCTGAAACAGGAATGGCAGTTTCTTCTATAGAAATATGCTTTCCTGAGGCAACAGCTAATTCATTTAATATGGTAGCGAGACCGCCGCGTGTGACATCTCTCATGGCATGTATATCTATACCGTTATCCATAAGACCTGTAACCATCTCCGTAAGAGGAGCATTATCGGATGCAATATGATTTTTTATAGACATACGACTTCCGAGTATCGCTGCATGATGATCCCCGAGATTGCCTGAAAGAATCACCGTATCCCCCTCCTCGATCCTTGAAGGAGAAATATCCGTACCGTCATCGACAAATCCTATGCCCGAAGTATTGATGATAAGTCCCGGTTGTCGGGCATCCACCGGCTCAATGACCTTTGTATCACCTGTTACAATCTTTACGCCGGCTTCTTCGGCTGTCTTTGCCATAGATCCGGCGATCCTTTTAAGATCGGCGATATCCAACCCTTCCTCAAGTATATATCCTGCTGTAATATATTCGGGTTTTGCTCCGTTCATAAGAAGATCATTAACGGTACCGCATACAGCAAGCCTCCCTATATCCCCTCCCGGAAAGAACAACGGTCTTACAACAAATGAATCCGTCGTAACGGCAATTCTCTCTGCTCCGGGAACTACGGCAGAATCGGAAAGACCCTCCAAAAAGGAATTCGAATAAGCACCGATAAATACTTCATCTATGAGCTTGGCAGTGGAAATCCCTCCTGCGCCGTGTAATTTGCTAATCTTTTCCATATCTTTCCGTCCTTATGTTCTCCGTCTGTATCAAATCTTCTGCCAGCGGCCGGTTGCTCCACAGGGAAGTATCAGTCCGCTTCCACTCACAGGAAGTCCTACTTCATCTGCCTCGACAATGCCGCCGTATCTGTTTATAAACAGATGCTTCATCATATATGAAAGCACCGCCGGCTGTAGTCCGGTAGTATATGAATTCAGTATCACAAAAGCCGGATCATCAGAAATTAGCTCTGCAACGGATTTCAAAAAATAAAATATATTTTCCTCCATCTTCCAGACTTCGCCTTTTGGTCCTCTGCCATAAGAAGGGGGATCCAGAATTATCGCGTCATATTTTTTGCCTCGTCTTATCTCCCTGTCTACAAATTTACGGCAGTCATCCACTATCCACCGGCAGCTTTCATGAGATATTCCTGAGGCTGCTGCGTTCTCTTTAGCCCAACTCGTCATTCCCTTTGATGCATCAACATGTGTTACATGCGCGCCGGCTGCGGCGGCAGAGATCGTTGCTCCTCCTGTATAGGCAAAGAGATTCAAAACCTCCGTATCTCTGCCCTTTGTTTTTCGTTTCTTTATAATGTCAGATGCATAATCCCAGTTGGCCGCCTGCTCGGGAAAGAGTCCGGTATGCTTAAAAGAAAAAGGTTTAAGGTTGAATTTCAGGTTCCCATAAGTTACCCGCCATTCCTCAGGCAGATCATTAAATTCCCAGTGACCTCCGCCCTTGTCACTTCTGAAGTAATGGCCGTTAGGCGAATCCCATCTTTTGTCTGATTTAGTTGTATCCCATATAACCTGAGGATCCGGTCTTATCAGTATATATTTATCCCATCTCTCCAGCTTTTCACCTTTTGATGAATCCAGCACTTCATAGTCGATCCATTTGTCTGATACTATCACCTGATGATCTCTCCTTTTTCCGTAACATTATTAATGTATTTTACTTCCTGAGCAGGAAACGGATTTTTCCCGCAGGGATCCCGGCGAAACGGAGGACGCGACGAAACAGGCTCCCTCCTGCGATACCATACAAGCTCCAACAGGATGGTCTACGGTGCATGTTTTTCCAAATAGATGACATTCGTCGGGCCTTATCCTTCCGGTTATTACTTTGGCACACATACAACCGGGAGTCTCTGTATTTCCGTCTATCCCCCTGCTTCCGGCATCCAGTCTTTGAAACTCCTCTTTCAGATACATACCGGAGCCTGGAATAAGACCGATCCCCCGCCATACAGCATCTCCGCTTTCAAAATACTTTGCAATTGCTGCTCCTGCCAAAACACTTCCTTCTTCCCTGACAGCCTGTGGATATAGATTAAGACATCTTCTTTCCCCGCTTTGCGCCATCTTAACCAATGCATATATTGCTGCCGCAAGACCTTCTTCCTTAAATCCTGAGACCACAAAGGGGAGCTCTAGCTTTCCTGCCAGCTCTTCATACGGCTTTGTGCCTGTAATAACCGCCACGTGTCCCGGAGCAAGAAATCCGTCTATCCCCTCCGCTGACTTTATTATCGCCTCCGGCATTGTCTTTAATGCTGTCAGAAGCCGTATATTCCCTGTTCCGCTTTTTTCGGCTTCTGAAATCAGTGCCGCATAGACCGGAGTTGTTGTCTCAAATCCTACTGCAGCAAAAATATATACATGATCCCTGTCTTCTTCCGCCATTCTTATCATATCTAAAGGAGAATAAACAAATCTTATATCCGCACCTTCACTCTTAGCACGGGAGAGATCCATTTCAGAGCCCGGAACTCTCATAAGATCCCCAAATGTAACTATCACGTTCCTGCTATCTTTGGAAAGTGAGATCAGTTTGTCAATATATCCCGTAACTGTCACGCAAACCGGACACCCCGGTCCGGAAACAAGATGTATCCTCTCAGAAATGATGGACGGCAATCCGCTGTTTCTTATGGCGGCGGTATGGGTCCCGCACACTTCCATAAGTCTTAGTTGTCTTCCGTTATAATTCTTTAAGTATTCTATTGCTTTTGATAATTCCATATCGTATCCCTGACAGCTGTCTGCTCTATTCCAGCTCATCAAGAAGAGACTGGATCTCATCCAATTCCTCTGCTTCAGTCTCTGTGAGTTTCTGGATAATGCATCCCGCATGAACCAGCACCCGGTCTCCTTCTTTGCACTCGGTAAGACCGGCCTCTACTTCAACTACATTTCCTCCAAAATCAACCTTAGCCTTATGTCCCTTCTTCTCAACTATCACTCCGCTTGATGCTATACACATGTCCTTCTCCTCAATTATTATTGCAATGCCAGGATATAAGCCTGCCCTACAGCTATGCCCTGATCGTTCATCGGTATTTTTTCGTTAAAGTAAACGTGAAAACCCTTAGTCGCCAATCCTATCCTGCACATATCTGACAGGACCTGATTTGCAAAACATCCCCCCGACAGGCAGACGTTATTGTCTGCTTTATCATCTCTGACTGCTTCGCATTCTCTTATTATCCATGATGCCAGAGATCTGTGAAATCCCAATGCCAGTTCCCTTACATCAATCCCCTTATGCTTTGCTTTTATAAGATAGTATATCAGTTCATGCGGATCCCCCGTTATCGGCAGGGCATATGTGGTAAGACTATTCTTCAATGCGCTTTTTGCCGCATTCTCAAGGGCAATGGCACATTCCGCTTCATAGGTATTATAATCCCTTATCCCCAGAGCAGCTGAAATAATATCAAACAGTCTTCCCGCGGAAGATGTTTCTATCGTATTAATATGCTCGTCGATCGCAGTCTTTATCAGCTCATCTTCTATACTGAACCCGGAAGCATGCATCAGACATTTTAGGTCTTTTCCGGCATCCTTTGCCGCCTCATCACCTCCAATGAGCCTGAAATATTCGATATGTGAGCGCCTGTCTGCCGTACCACCGGTAACATAGAAAATTTCCCCGCCCCAGATCCTGCCGTCTTTCCCATAGCCTGTTCCATCCATAGCAACCCCTATGGCATGCGTCAGCCCATGCTCCGCCATAACAGAAGCTACATGGGCGTGATGATGATATACACCTATAATAGGGATATGCCTTTTGTCAGCAAATTCCTTTGCCAGTCTTACAGAAGTATATCCCGGATGTTTATCACAGGCGATCGCTTCCGGACGAAAGCCGTAAAGCTCCATCTCTCTCTTCAATGATGACTTAAAGTATTCCTGACAGGCATAGCTTTCCAGATCTCCGATATACTGGGATAATATCACTCCCCTTCCCTTGCCTATGGCAAAAGAGGCTTTAAGATCCCCGCCGAATGCAATTAAGGGTTTCTTAAAAATTCGTTCCAGGCTTAGCTTTTTCGGCACATATCCTCTTGCATATCTTATCACCTGTGTTTTTCCGCCCAGGATCCGTGTTACCGAATCATCCTCCGGAACCAGTATATCCCGTTTGTAATACAAAACACCCTCTATCCCCTCGAATTCATGCCGAAAAAAATCTTCGTCCTTATAGGAAAGCGGCTCTCCGCTTATATTCCCCGATGTCAGAACCATAGGCCCCAATACCGAGGAGAGTATTTCATGGATTCCTGACTGCGGGAGCATAGCGCCGATGTTAGTACTGTCACCGCAGACAAACTTTAAGGACTTATCTTTTAAATTGGCCTCAAGCAAAACGATAGGCCTTTCCCCCGACCTCAGCAGCTCTTCTTCTTCCCTGGATACTAAGGCAACCTCTTTTATTGAAGCGATATTTGGAAAGAGCATCGCAAAAGGCTTCTTTTTGCGTCCTTTTATATCCCTAAGCTTCAATACGGCATAAGTATCGTCTGGGAGACAGGCAAACTGGTATCCCCCGATGCCCTTGATCGCAAGTATTCCTCCGTACCTTAATATTTCACAGGCCCTGCTTATCGCAAAGCCTCCGCTGAGCTCTTCCCCCTTTTCCGCTCGCAGGATAGCCTGAGGACCGCATTCATTGCAGCTTATCGTCTGGGCAAAATGTCTTCTGGCATACGGGTTATTCTCATCATTATAATCCGAATCACAGTCATCACATTTTAGATATGATGACATAGAGGTATTTTCTCTGTCATACGGAAGCCGGTGTATGATCGAATACCTCGGCCCACAGGATGCGCAGGATATATATGGATACGCATATCTCCTGTTGGAAAGGTCCTTCATCTCCGAGATACAGCGGGTACATACTCCTATATCGGCCGGAATATCCGGCAACTCATCTGCCTTTATTTCATCAGAAGGTACGATAAAAAAACCGGCAGCGCCTGTTCTCTGCTCCACCGGTTTCATTTCTATCGAATCAATACAGGCTTCCTTTGGTTTCCTGCCTTTAAGCTCAGCAACAAACCTGTTTGCCAATTCCTCGTCACATTCCGAAAGCCTGATCCGGACGATCCCGCCGGAATTTCTCACATCCCCCGAAATCCCCAGACTTTTTGCCAGTCTGTATACATATGGTCTAAAGCCAACTCCCTGTACCAGACCTGTTACGGTTATCTCATAATCCATTATTTTTCATCGCCTTTACTCCCATCGGCATTTGCATCAGAAGATGCCTCCGGTTTCACCTTCGATGTCTTCTGTTTTGCAGCAAGCATGGCTGCTTTTGCACGCTCCGCTGCCTGTCTTGCCTGAGCTGCAAGCACTTCCTTCTGTCTGTCAGAAAGCTCATATTCCTTTTGTATCTTTTGACTATCGGGTTCAGTGTATTCCTTTGCCATAGACAGAGATTTCTTCGGACAGTTGTCCACGCACCTGCGGCATTGGATACACGAAAAAGGCTTTATAGACCAGGTCTGTCCCTTTCTGTCGACAGTTATCGCCCGTGTAGGACATCGCATCTGACAAACCCCGCAGAGCACACAGGCATCCATATTATTCACAATATGTCCCCTTGTTCCCTCTTTGTATGTTGCGGGCCCTTCAGGATACTTTTCCGTAGCGGGCTTCCTGAAGAGGTTCTTTAATTCGGTTTTCGTAAAATTAACCAACGACATATCAAGCCTCGAAAAATCATCTTTCAGTGCAGGAAATGCAAGGGTCTATAGTCACAACCAATATTGGTACGTCGGAAACATCACACCCCTGTAGGGTTTTGACAAGAGCAGGGATATTTGCAAAGGTAGGGGTTCTGACTCTCATCCTCTCTATAAATTTCTTGCCTGATGCCTGCACATAATAGCAGGCTCCACCTCTGGGCTGCTCGATCACTGTCATATGTTCCCCGTTGGGGAATCCCTTTATTGGCACATATATCCCTTCCTGAGGCATCTTTTCTATACATTGTCTTATTATAGCTGCCGATTGATATATTTCCTGTATACGGACATAGCATCTGGCATACGAATCACCATCATTCGATGTAATGATATCAAAATCTACAGAAGGATATGCAGCATATCCCCTCATACGATTGTCCCAGTCCACTCCTGAAGCCCTCAGAAAGGGTCCTTCACATCCAAGGTTTATTGCATCCTCTTTTGAGAGATACCCCACTCCCTTAAGTCGGCTAAGCACTGCAGGATCTGAAAGGAATACTTTCTCGCAGGATTTTATGCCCTCTACTACCTTCTCAAGTTCAGGAATAAAGCCCTTGAGTATATCATCCGGAACATCTTTTCTTAAGCCGCCTATCCTGATTATTGAAAAGATCACTCTACCGCCCGTAGCCGACTCAAGCATATCAAGGATCTTTTCCCTGAGCCTCCAAGTCTCCATAAAAAGGCTCTCAAAACCAAACGCATCCGCCATAAGACCCAGCCAAAGAATATGGGAATGCATACGGGAGAGTTCAAAGAGCAGGGTTCTGATATATCTGGCTCTGTCCGTGGGCTCAATCCCCATGATATGCTCTATGGTCTTAACATATCCATATCCATGTCCGAAAGAGCAGATACCGCAAATACGCTCTGCCACATAAACCATCTCGCCGAAATCTTTTTTGGTAACAAGCTGTTCCAATCCTCTGTGGACAAATCCTATCGAAGGAACTGCTTCAACAACCTTCTCATCCTCGGTAATAAGGTCAATATGTATTGGTTCCGGCAGTACCGGATGCTGTGGTCCAAACGGGATCACGCTTCTTTTTGCTGCCATTTACGCCTCCGATCCGGCAAAAGGCGCCTCTACTGCTGTCCGGTAAAGATTCCCTTTGTAGTCATGATTTATTCCGTCAATCGCGATCCCAAAAAGATCATGCATCTCATTCTCATATAAAAAAGCCGAAGGAAAAATATCGGATATGCTGGGAACATGCTCTCCGTAACGGATAGTTGTCTTAAGATGCTTTATCTCATATTCCCGTCCGAAGGTATAGAGCAGCTCATATTCCTCATCTATCTTAGTCGAACAGATCTGCATGATCCTGTAGTCTTCATTTTTTATTTCCTTGACTTTATTCAGAAGACCTATGAGTCCGATCACCTCAAGGTTCTCAAGCATCCGTTTTCTCCTCTCCTTCAGAATCCCCAGCTTCTTTTACATCGCCATTGATCTTGGCAGCGTATTCTGATGATGTAAGACTTCTGTATTCTCCCCGCTTCATCTTTTCGTTCTTTTCATCAAGTATCTTCAAAGCCTTTACTACGCCGTCTATCAGCGCCTCGGGTCTCACGGCACATCCCGGAACATATACATCAACCGGTATCACGGTATCCGTTCCACCCAGAATATTATAACAATCCTTAAATATTCCCCCGTCGCAGGCACATATTCCACAGGCAAGCACTACCTTGGGATCTGGCATCTGGTCATAAATCTGACGCACCACATCCTGGTTTTGTGAATTTACTCCTCCCGTACACAGGAATATATCTGCGTGTCTTGGATTACCTGTATTGATAATCCCAAATCGCTCTATATCAAATCTTGGTGCTGTAGTCGCTAAAACTTCTATATCGCAGCCGTTGCAGCTGCTGCCATCATAATGAAGCAGCCAGGGGCTTTTGGAAATCCTCATCTATTCTCTCCTATGATAAATTCAGTTTCTCTTCCCTCTGTTCTTCGCCCTCATCTGACAAGCGAAAGTATGACAAGGTTTGCTCCGCCTGCAAAAAGAGTCACGATCCAGGAAGACTTCAGCAGACTCTCCCATTTAACTCTTGGAAAAATATTATCAACCAGTGACATACAAAACAGCAGTATGACTACTGCACAGGCCGCCCAGATAATGCTTATCTTATCCGATGAAATAAAAAACAGTCCAGCCATTCCCAGCATCAGTATCTCCTCATATAGCTCTGCCAGCTCGGAAAACCCATATGCCGGACCGGCAAGATCTCCAGTAAGACCTTTGATAACCTCCTGATGCGCATGGTGGGATGTCGCCAGATCAAATGGCGATTTCCTGAATTTTATTACGAGAATAAAACAAAATCCCAGAAAGAATCCGGGCATTTTAACTATAAGCGGTACATCACTCCTGATTATATCCCCGACCTTAAACGATCCGACTGAAAGATAGAAACCAACTGCCGTTAAAAGAGTCATGGGCTCATACGCCATCATCTGAAGAAGCTCTCTTTGAGCTCCAATTTCAGAATACGCAGCGTTCACGCTGTACGCTGCAAGTATCAGAAATACTTCTGCCATTGTGAGTGCGAAAAGCACCAACAGAATATCCTCTCCTGCAAAAAAGATCGCTCCACTGAAAACAGCAAAAAAACAGTGTGCCATGACAAGTATCTTCTGTATTTCATTTACAGATGTATTCTCCTTGGAAAACAGCTTCATGATATCGTAAAACGGCTGTAAAAGCTTCGGCCCGCGTCTTCCCTGCATACGGGCAGTTACGATCCTGTCCACGCCGGAAAAAAGGCACGCAATGACGGGAGATAATATAAGATAAAGTATGACCGATATCAGGCTGTAAGTCGTCATAAGAATAATCCCCCTACCGCGCAGGATGCCATAATACAGATAAGGAATACTGCAGTCAATATCAGACATCCGGTCAGTATCTTTTTCTCTCCGAATAAATCCTGCATATACCAATTTGAAAGATACTGTCCTCTTTCCTCTCCAAAACTGTCATAAAAGCTCCTGTCGTCGCCGGCATTAAATCCCGACATATATGACAGAACTCTTCTTTCCTGTACGCTGTTAACAAATCTCATCGCAAGTGGAAGTATGCACATACATATGAGCATCACACCCATTATTACAAAATCCTCCGTGCTTATCGCGGCTACCGTTCCGGACGAAGCCGGAACAATAGTACTATCAGGAAACGCCGCTGTAACGAAACGGCTTAGTGAACCGCTAAACGCATTCTGTATATACGGAACGACTGCAAACCGACTGATGAGGGGATATACAATACATAGAAAAACAGCAATGAATGACAGAGGATAAATAGAAAGCCACTCGCTAAAGCAGACGGTATACTCATGCTTCATGGATCCTCTCGAAACACTAAATATCTTCCCAAGCCATTTGACCCAGTAAAACAGAGTTGTCGCGGAGCCAAAACAAAGAAACATTGTAAGATAAACATATCCCGAATCAATGAATGCTTTTAGAGCAGCCCACTTTGCAACACACATTCCCATCGGTACCACAGACATACCGAATATCCCGATAGTCATTACAAAAGCCAGTCTGGGATATCTTACTATCATCCCATGCATATCCTCCACATCCCTGCTCCCGGTGGAATTCTCATATGCACCCACCGACATAAACATCATGGATTTAGTGACTGCATGAAAGATCAGGAGCATAATCCCTGCCCAGACTGCCTCAGGCAAGCCGCATCCCGCAGCTGCGGTGATAAGTCCGAGATTCGATATCGTAGAATATGCGAGTACCTTTTTTCCGTCTGTTACTGTGATAGCCAAAAGCGATGCGGCAAAAAAAGTAAATCCTCCTATAACAGTGACCATGATCCCGACTTCAGATCCTCCCATCATAGGCGAAAGCCTCAACAGCAGATATACTCCTGCTTTTACCATGGTAGCAGAATGCAGAAGAGCTGAGGTGGGTGTAGGTGCCACCATGGCACCCAGAAGCCATCTCGAAAACGGCATCTGCGCCGATTTGGTAAGAGCTGCAAAGGACAGCATAGCTACCGGAAAAACTGCCATCGAGGGAAGCGTGGCAAAAACCAGAAGCTGCGATATGTTTGTTATTTCCATCACGCAGATACAGAATATTATCGCAGCCATAAAGCCACATCCGCCAAGCAGGTTCATCCAAAGTGCCCGGAAAGAATTTGTAACCGCTTCGGAAGTCCTTGAATATCCTATCAGAAGGAATGAGCAGACCGATGTTATCTCCCAGAAGAAATACATCCACATAAGATTATCGGAGCTGATCAGTCCCATCATTGCACCGAGGAAAACAAAAAGCATCGAAAGAAAGTATCCTGATCTGTCCTTGAATTCTTTATGGTGATGGTGATAATCCCTTATATATCCTACTGCATACACACAGATAAGAGATCCGACTATTCCCACCACAAGGATCATTATCATAGTGAGATAATCGACCTTGATATGGGATGCCGTCGTCTCACTTATACCGGAAAAATCCAGATAAACCGCCGGGATAGTACCAAAAGCTGAAAGCAGAATAACAAAATATTTCTTATACTTTATAGAAAGGAAAAATACAATCAGCATAAGGCAGACTTCAACAGCGGCCATTATCATATCCGAAAAATGTGTATCCGGAAGAAAAAAGGTTCCCATCTCCAGGTCTCTGTGAAGCAGACTGTCTACAGCAAAGCAAATTGAGGCTGCAAGCTCTCCAAAAGCACCAAAAAAAACGAAAAAGGAGCGTACTTTGGAATCCCTCTTTAAGAAGAATAAGATAAAGGCCGTTGCAAACGGAAATAATATTAGAAACGCCAACTCAGGCAAACCGCATCCCCCTCAAAATAAGTATCTTTATAATTCTAACACTTATAATAATGGACTTCAAACATTTCAGGTCCAGCCCTCAGTTACAAGGGAAGGTACATCTCCATCAGAAAGGACCCAGAAATCAACATCATAATAAGCCCATCCCATGTCAAGCCTTAATGTATCCATCTTTATATACCCTCCGGCCTCAAGGTCTTTTTGTTCTACCAGCTCTCCATCTGTTGCTGTAGACATCACCAGGCTGTATTCATGCCTCAAAACTTTCTGCCTCATTTCCTCGCGATATCTAATATGCTGCTCCATAAGCCTCCCCCCATAAGGAAAAAGCTTTTGATAGAACAGTGACGAATTGTATTCATCCAAAAACTCCTGATGGATAGCCATCTCATGACCGTTATCATACAGATATCTTCTGTTTGAAAGAGCATTGATGCCCAGAGGAGCCCTGTACAATATTTCTCCCTCTGAAGCGTACGAGTCACAGTATCTGTATGCCTTTTCCCATTCGCTTAAAGCCTCACTGCTTTTTTCAAAATACGGCAGTCTTGAGTCCATCTTGTATGTCGTATACATCACCATAAGAAACATAAGGATCAGGTATAATGCCTTTGCATATTTCTTTGATCCGTTATCCATAACGTCTTTCTCTACAGAAACAAATGAATAAATCAAAACAGAGGGCATGAGCAACTGCAGATAATATGAAAGCCATGCTCCGTCATTCTGTCCTAAAAAAAGCAGTGCCATAAAAGCAACGGCAGAATGGATCACAAACAATCTGCTTGAGATATAACGGGGTGTCCTTGAAGCAAACGCCCTGATCACTCCCGCAATCATTCCAATGAATACAAATACAAAAATACTTATAAGGCTTTTTAGCTGCAATATCTCAAAAGCCCATCCTGTCGAAGGAAGACCTGACGCTTCACCGGCAGAAGGAATCACTCCTGCCAGAAATGATCCGGACAGCCCTGCTTTCGGTAATGAAACAAATGAAAATAAGGGATGTGACGCTGCCACTGATTGACCTGATACCCCGTGCACTATCAAAAGAGTATATGTAAAATATAGCGGACAGGTATAATTTATTATGAATATTGACACTGCAAGCAAAAATAACCCCGAAATCGAAAACCTGACCCAGGCTTTTTTGTCCGAGATAAGCTTGTAGATAAAAAGGCTTAGAGAAATAATAACAAAATACTGTTTAATATACAGAAGAGCCACGGACAGTGCCGCTTCATAAAAATCTTTCCCCTTAATACTGTTTCTCGTCTCAATAAAAAAAATCAAAACCAGAACAGTTACTCCAAGAGTATCCGGAACCGCATTAATATATCCATATCTCCATGTACATGCGATCGTAAACAAAAAAACACATGCCGAAGGCATAAGTGTCTGAGACTGCTCATATGCTATGACCGCTGCCATCAATCCGGCAGCCAGCACGCAAGCAAATGCCACCAGATAGTGAAGTGTAAAAATGTCAATAAAAGGAAGGATAAAGTGTATTCCGGCGGTTAAAAGCGAAAAAAGAGGGCCATACTGAAAAACGCAGGCCGGAACATTACCGCTAAGCGTGTCTAATGCATAAGGATTTATACCGTTTAGAAATGTCAGGGTCAGATCAAAATTTGCGGCCTCCCTGTATTCATTCGGAATATGTCTGTATTCAAATGATAATCTGAGTATCGATAAAAGAAAAAAAAATGTATATAGAAATACTGCAAAAGCTATAATATTCAAAACAAGCCGGCGGCGCATGCCACCGGCTTCGTTCCAGGTATTTCCGGATTTAGGATTAAATCTCAAATCTTCCCTCTGTACCGTCGTTAACTACAAAATACACGGCTGATTCTTCAGGCTTGAAGTAATAATCCACCTTCTTAACATCGGAAAGCTTTCTTCCCATATCATATGTCCAAACTCCCTCAAAGGCCTTATCAATTTCCTCTTTCCTGATATCGCGTCCATTAAACTGGATAGTGAGTTCAGCCTTGACTGCTGCACTCTTAGCTGCTGTCGCCTTTTTAGCAGGAGCGGCCTTCTTTGCAGGCGCCTTCTTAGTAGCAGCTTTCTTTGCAGGAGCGGCTGCCTTCTTTGCAGGTGCTTTCTTTTCGATAGGTTTTGCTGTAGCACTCTTCTTTGCATCCGAAGCCTTAGCTGCCGGTTTCTTTGCCGCAGAAGCTTTTGCCGGCGCTTTCTTTGCAGGTGCCTTCTTAGTAGCAGCTTTCTTTGCAGGAGCAGCAGCCTTCTTTGCAGGCGTCTCTTTGCTCGCAACAGCAGCCTCAGCCTTCTGCTTTGCCTTGGGTTCCTCGATTGAGTTTATCTTAACTACTCCGTTTGCAGGCTTCTCGTTTGCAGCGGAAGCAACTGCCCTTTTTATGATTGCCATTGTTTTCTCCCTTCCAAATCGATGATATAAAACAATTTTATTCGGTTAGTGTAGTCCAAACATACAGCATTGTCAATAATTTCCTTACTATAAAAGAGATGCGGGTGCCGAAATATCGTATCCTTATAACAGGCAGTTATATTTTACTGCAATATCTCGGGCTCAGGATACGTCTCCCCGAACGTCTCAGCTGTTACTTTGCTGATCCTTTGCTCTTTCACCGGACGGTCGTTCCAGTCCGTTTCACATTCTGCTATTTCATCGACAACGCTCATCCCTTCTATGACCCTGCCGAAGGAAGCATAATCGCCGTCAAGATGGGGAGAATTCTTATGCATTATAAAAAACTGTGATCCGGCGCTGTCAGGGTTCATGGATCTCGCCATTGAAAGAACTCCCTCCGTATGCTTCAGTTCATTACTAAAACCATTGTTTGAAAACTCGCCTCTGATAGAATATCCAGGACCTCCCATACCTGTTCCTTCCGGGTCTCCCCCCTGGATCATAAAGCCTTTTATCACCCTATGGAACACCAGCCCATCGTAATAATTTTTTTGTATCAAAGAAATAAAATTATTTACTGTATTTGGTGCAATGTCCGGAAACAGCTCAGCTCTGAAAGCCTTTCCGTCCTCCATTGTAAATGTAACTATGGGATTCCTGTTTTCTTCTGACATTTTGTCCTCCTGTCGTTCAAGATTTGTTCACAATTCATTAAAAAATCTTTTATTAGAGCAAAACTATTTATTCACTTTCAATCATTATACTTGGTATCATAGAATAAATAAATAAGACTGTTTCGTTATTACAAAAACTTTTTCATAAAAATGCCCGATATCCGAAAGGATATCGGGCTCCTCCCTTTTTATGGGGCTTTTTTCAGGCTTTTCCGTCTGATCCCAGTACATTCTTGATCTTGTGGGATACCATATCCTTAACGGCCTGACGAGCAGGCTTTAAGTACTGACGGGGATCAAAATGATCCGGATGCTCAGCAAAATACTTGCGGATATTGCCTGTCATAGCCAAACGGATATCTGAATCGATATTGATCTTGCAAACTGCAAGCTCAGCAGCCTTACGAAGCTGCTCCTCCGGGATTCCTACGGCATCAGGCATATTTCCTCCGTATGCATTTACCATCTTGACAAACTCCTGAGGAACAGATGAAGAACCATGAAGAACTATAGGAAACTCGGGAAGTCTCTTCATGCACTCCTCCAGCACATCAAAGCGAAGAGGCGGGGGAACCAGAATGCCTTCCTCATTTCTTGTGCACTGCTCAGCCGTAAATTTGTAGGCACCATGTGAAGTACCTATTGCAATAGCAAGAGAATCGCAACCGGTCCTGGAAACAAATTCCTCTACTTCTTCCGGACGTGTGTAGGATTCCTTTCCTGCCTCTACAACAACCTCATCCTCTATGCCAGCCAAAGTTCCAAGCTCTGCCTCTACGACTGCGCCCTTATCATGAGCGTAATCTACAACTTTCTTTGTCAATGCAATGTTATCCTCAAAACTCTTCGAAGAAGCATCGATCATGACAGAAGTAAAGCCGCCGTCAATACAGTCTTTGCAAAGTTCAAAGGTGTCGCCGTGATCCAGATGAAGCACTATGGGAATGTCAGGATGCTCTATGATCGCCGCCTCAACCAGCTTTGTAAGATAGGTATGATTGGCGTATGCCCTTGCTCCCTTGGATACCTGAAGAATAACCGGGCTCTTCAGCTCGTCAGCTGCTTCTGTGATACCCTGAACTATCTCCATGTTGTTAACGTTAAATGCGCCTACGGCATATCCGCCATGATAAGCTTTTTTGAACATCTCGGTACTTGTAACTAATGCCATATCTCTTCTCCTTTTTTAAAAAATTTTTTCGGTGTCAAAAAATGACAAGATTGATTATATCATACATCTCACCCTTTTGTCAGAAATTCCTCTATCGTAGCCAAGGCTTCATTCTCATCCTTTCCATCAGCTGAGATAAGGGCTTCTGTTCCATTCGTAAGCGAGAGCGTCATCATACCCATTATTGATTTTGCATTTACATGCTTGTCTTCACAGTCAATATAGATTTTGGACTCAAATTGACTTGCTGTCTGAACCAAAAATGCTATCGGTCTTGCATCCCTGTCATCTTTCACATTAACTACAACTTCACTTTTTTTCATGATTACTTCCCCTTTTGCCGGATCCTGAGTCTTTCGGCATATTCTCTTATTTTTCTGAGTCTGTGGTTCACTCCTGATTTTCCGATCGGAGGATCCACCTTCTCTCCAAGACTTTTTAGCGTCGCATCCGGATACTCTATGCGCAGCTGCGCAATTTCCTTCAGACCTCCGTGAAGCTGTTTTAATCCGCCATGCGATTCTATGTAACGTATATCCTCTATATCCTTTACTGCAGCCCCAACGGTTCTTTCAATGTTAGCCGTTTCAAAATTCACCTTTCTGTTAACAGAGTTTCTCATATCCTTAAGGATAAGAGAGTTCTCCATTTCCATCATGGCATTTATGGCTCCGATATACCCCAGAAAGTCTGCTATACTCTCTCTGTCTTTAAGATATACGATATGCTTTCCTTTTCTGCAAACAATTCTCGCCTTGAATCCCTGCCCGGTCATAATACCGGCAACTGCCTCTGCTTCAGCCGAATCATTACATGAGATCTCAAGATGGTAACTGCTCCTGGGATCGTTGACAGACCCCTGTTCCACAAAAAGGAATGCCAATTCCAAAGACGGATTTATATTATTAGCATTTTGAGGAAATGTAAAGCCTTTGAGTTTTTTTTGCTGCCGGTTCAATATTTCCGTCTTTACATCCTGTGAAAAAGACATGTCATTACCTTATCTTCTGCCGGTTAGTATCCTTGTCTATATCCCTGTGTTCCACTCTTATTCCATATTCTGCCGTTTTTGAAAGTCCTTTATATAGCTCCTCGGCAAGACAAACAGACCTGTGCTTTCCGCCCGTACATCCCACTGCGATCACAAGCTGATTTTTACCTTCTTTCACATAATTAGGGATCAAAAAAAGGATCATATCCTGAAGTTTACTCAGAAAAACGTGCGCTTCATCAAAAGACATAACATAGTCGCGAACGTTCTTATCCATTCCGGTATCATTCTTCAGTTCATCAATGTAAAACGGATTAGGAAGAAACCGGACATCAAATACCAGATCCGCATCAGCAGGTATACCATATTTAAATCCGAAAGACAGGATGTTTATGTATAAATTACCGTAGTTCTTATTGGCTGCATATATATCATTTATCTCTTTTTTTAAATCCCTGATCAGCATATGGGAAGTATCAAGTATATAGGTAGCATTCCTTCTCAGATACTCAAGCTGTTTTCTTTCCTCAGCTATTCCGTCCTCTATGCGCCCCTCCATGGCAAGGGGGTGTGCCCGCCTGGTTTCCTTAAATCTCTTAACAAGAATGCTGTCCTCAGCATCAAGGAAAAAAATCTCATACATCACCCCCTGAGATTTTAATGTTTCAAGGGGTTTTTTCAGCGATATCAATCCCGTCCGGGCATCTACACCTATAGCAACCTTCCCAAGCTCTCCGCCCGGCATTTCCGATAAAGGACCGGTAAGAAGCTCGGCAAACTTTTCTATAAGAGGGGCAGGAAGATTATCTATGCAGAAAAATCCAAGATCCTCCATCATCTTTAATGTACTGCTCTTTCCTGCGCCGGACATTCCGGTAACTATTACCAGCTTCATTCTCCCTGAAACTCTCCTATCATCTTTATCTCTGGGACAAGTTCTACTCCAAAGCCCGCTCTGACCCGATCTTTTACCTCATTTATCAGATTCAGAATATCCTCTGATGTAGCATCTCCCAGATTAATGATAAAGCCGTTATGCTTTGGTGAAACACACGCTCCGCCTATAGTCAGTCCGGATAACCCCGCATCGGATATCAACTTTCCTGCGTAATATCCTTCCGGTCTCTTAAACGTTGAACCTGCAGACGGGAATTCCAAAGGCTGTTTTTTAGCTCTTTCTATTCCCAGCTCTCTGATTCTTTCTTTTATTGTTTCTTTTCTTCCCCTTTGGAGTATCATTTCTACAGCGATTATCGGAAGATTCTCTCTCTGTGCGACAGATGCCCTGTACGCAAACTCCATTTCAGAACCTGCTAAACTTTTCACTTTTCCGGAGGCATCCATTACTTCTACCGATGTCACGATCTGTGACATTTCGCCCCCGTAGGCGCCGGCATTCATAAACACCGCTCCTCCTATTGACCCCGGTATGCCGGATGCAAACTCCATTCCGGTTAAAGATGCCTCTGCCGCCAAATTAGCAACGTTCCCGAGACCCGCTCCTGCTTCAGCCCGTATTACTTCTCCCTCTATCGAAACATTGTTCATCATCCCGGATGTATCGATAACCGTACCTCTGTATCCCCTGTCTCCAACAAGGATATTGCTTCCTTTCCCAAGAATAAAGTACTCTCTCTCAGTCTGCCTTATATAATGAAGCAGCCTGATAAAGATGTTCCTGTCAGAAGGGATTACAAAATAATCAGCGTTGCCTCCGGTTCTGAACGTCGTGTGTTCAGACATCGGTTCATTTTTTCGTACGCTGTCCCCGACGCAGATCTCGTATAGTCCGGATTCAAAAGCAGCCTGTTCCATTAATTAATGACCATCTTTGCCGCGCCAAGAGTCCCGGCGCTGTTTCCAAGTGTCGCTATGACTATCTGCGCATCCCTACAGGCATGAAAAGCGTGCTTGTCAAAATTCTTCCTTACAAACGGAAGGATAATGTCTCCTGCTTTTGATACTCCTCCGCCTAATACAAACACCTCAGGATTTACGACACCGGCTATTATCGAAAGTCCCCAGCCAAGGTAATAACCAAATCTGTCAGCTATTCTTATGGCGGTCGAATCTCCGTCTCTGACCGCATCCCATACAGCCTTTGCAGTAATCTCCTCCTGTCGAAGCACAGATTCTTCTGTCGACGCTCCCAGCTCCTCTTTTGCAAGCCTTACTATACCCGTAGCAGAAGCATACTGCTCAAAACAGCCGGTATTCCCGCAATTGCAGTGGATCTTTTCATCCGGCTCCAGACAGATATGGCCTATCTCCCCGCCTGCCCCGGTGGTTCCTGCATATATCTGCCCATGATGTATGATCCCGCCGCCTATACCGGTACCAAGAGTGACCATCACCATATCGCCATAGTCTTTGCCTGCCCCCTGCCAGTACTCACCAAGAGCAGCAACATTAGCATCATTACCGGCTTTTACTACCATCCCGTCCAGAAGACCGGACAGTTCATCTGCCACATTGAACGTTCTCTCCCAATGAAGATTAACGGCTTTTCTTATCACACCTTCATCATCAACAGGTCCGGGAAGACCTATCCCCGCACCCACTATATCATCCGCCAATCCTTTTTCCGACATTTTACTCTTTACTGATGAAGCTATATCCGGCAGGATATTCTTTCCTCCATCCTCAGTCCGGGTGGGTATTTCCCACATTTCAGTAATCTCGCCTTCCACGCTGACGAGACCAAGTTTTACGGATGTTCCACCTACATCTATACCTACCGCATATTTCATTTTCAGCTCCTCCTTTGCAGATTGTCCTGCACTCTCTTATAAAGCTCTTTCGCTGCATTATATCCCATCTTCTTCAATCTGTGATTTATTGCCGCTGTCTCACATATGACTGCCAGATTTCTTCCGGGCCTTATAGGGATCACATGACAGACAACCTGATTTCCCAAATACTCGGTATGCTCTTCCTCAAGGCCAAGTCTGTCATAATCTTTATCTTTATCCCAGTCTTCCAATCTTATGACCAGATCGATATTCTGCGTTTCCTCTATGGCTGATGCACCATAAAGTGCATAAACATCCACTATCCCAATGCCACGGAGTTCAATAAAATGCTTTGTTATATCCGGCGCTGATCCGACAAGTGTTTCATCCGAAACCTTTCTTATCTCAACTACATCATCGGTGATCAGTCTGTGCCCACGTTTTACGAGCTCAAGTGCCGCCTCGCTTTTTCCAATACCACTCTCACCCGTGATCAGTACTCCCTCACCATATACATCTACCAAAACTCCGTGTATGGATATGCACGGTGCCAGTTTGACATTGAGCCACCTTATGATCTCTGCCATAAATGCAGATGTAGGCATCGCCGATTTCATAAGAGGAACGCCATATTTTACCGCGGTCTCCCTAAACTGTTCATCCGGCTCCAGATTCCTGCAAAATACTACACACGGTATAGGATTGTTAAGAAATCTTTCATATATCTGACGCCTTTCCTCCTCGGATTTCTGCTCTATGAACGAAAATTCTCCTGCACCGATGATCTCAAGTCTGGAGGCATCAAACATTTCAAAATAATCAGCAAACTGAAGAGCCGGGCGGTTAATATCCGGCTTCTCAATCTTTATTTCAGAGATATCTACCTCGGGTGTTATATTTGTGAGCGCCATCTTCTCGACGACCTCCTCCAACGGAACACTTGCCATGATGATCCTCCTGTCTTTCAGTTAATAATAGATAAATATCCTCGATATCCCACTAAATCAATGATTCATGATACCATAAACACGTGCAGGTGCAAATCTTCCACTTAAGTCTTTTTTTTGAAATATTCTGCCACTGCCATCGCCGCCCTGGTGTTCATACCCTCTGTTTCTGACAGCTCCTCAACATCCGCGCTCATTATTTTCTCTATGCTGCCAAAACGCTTCATCAAAGCCTTGCGTCTGGCGGGACCGATACCAGGTATATCGTCCAATACAGAATGAACCTGATTAATGGATCTAAGTGATCTGTGATATTCTATGGCAAACCTGTGTACCTCATCCTGTATTCGTGTTGCAAGCTTAAATCCCTCAGAGTGTATATCTATCGGTATCTCCTGCTCCTCAAAATATATGCCACGCGTGCGATGTCTTTCATCCTTCACCATTCCCGCTACGGGTATCCTTAATCCCAGATCATTCAGCACCTCTAGACAGATATTTACCTGTCCTCTGCCGCCATCCATAAGTATCAAATCCGGGTATCTGCTAAAGCTGTCATACTCTGATTTTGCTTCATGCGTAAATCGTCTTGTCAGCACTTCCTTCATTGATTCATAATCATTATTCCCTATTCCCGGCGAAAGACGAAACTTCCGGTAATCAGACTTTTTCGCTTTTCCTCTCTCGAATACCACCATACTCCCTACTGAGTCAAATCCGGAAATATGGGATATATCGTAAGATTCCATACGTTCAACATCTGACAACCCAAGCCACCCGGCAATCTCTTTTGCAGCTCCAATAGTCCTGCCTTCCTCTCGTTTGATCCGATCCTTGGAATTCTCAAGGATAGTATTTGCATTGCGGCTTGCTAATTCCACCAGACGCTCTTTCTGCCCTATCTTTGGCACAATTATAGATACGCGCCCTCCCCTCTTTTCGGTGAGAAATCTCTCCATAACATCCCTGTCAGCTACCTCCATCTCCAGCATTATCTCTCTCGGTACGAAAGGAGTTCCTGTGTAGAACTGACCGATAAAATCATTCAATATCTCCTCATCTGCAGCATCAGCCGATACGTGGCTTAGCATATAATGATCTCTGCCTATTAGCCTTCCCTCCCTTACGAAGAAAACAACAACTACCGCGTCTTCTCTGTCACGTTTTAATGCGATCACATCCCTGTCTTCTCCGTCATGCGCTGTTATCTTCTGTTTTTCCGACACCGATCTGACTGACTCTATAAGGTCTCTGTATACAGCGGCATTCTCATAATCCATCCTGTCTGATGCATTATTCATCTTTTCCTGAAGGTTTTTCAGCACCGGTTCATACCTTCCATTCAGAAAATCAAGTGCCCCCCTCACATTTTCTGCATATTCCGTTTCATCCTCTGTGCTAAAATCAGCGCGGCACGGAGCCGAGCATTGTTTCATGTGATAATTCAGACAAGGTCTGTCTTTGCCCCTGTCTCTTGGAAGAACCCGGCTGCAGGATCTAAGCATATATATCTTATTTATAAGCTCTATAGTCTCTCTCACTCCGTAGCTGGAAGTATACGGTCCGTAATATCTGGCCTTGTCCCTTTTCATCGTTCGCGAAAATACTATCCTTGGATATGGATCGT
The DNA here is from genome assembly GCA_902803745.1 of uncultured Lachnospiraceae bacterium. GTDB lineage: Bacteria > Bacillota > Clostridia > Lachnospirales > Lachnospiraceae > NK4A144. Next base: position 24,990 of record CADCRB010000115.1, on the reverse strand, counting down.
TTACTGTTACTTTTATGTAAGGATAGGTTTTATCATCCTTAAGCATTGTATTGTACTTTGGACGATGCTCTTTTATCAGATTGTTTTCGAGTACCAGTGCTTCAAGTTCAGTATCGGTCAGAATGTACTCAAACCAGACGATCTGTGACACCATCCGTTTGATCTTTTCCGATTTGTTTGTCTTCCGAAAATATGAATGCACACGATTAAACAGATTCACAGCCTTCCCGATGTAAATGATCACATCGTCCGCGTCATGCATCAGATAAACCCCGGGTGACTTCGGGAGCTTTTGTAATTCGCTTTCTATGTCAAACTCTTTGGACATAAACTGATTGTACCATAAAAAGGAGCTGTGCGTTTAAGCACAGCTCCGAATACTGACTGCTTTTGTCTCAAGGAAAGTTTACTTAAAAGGATTCTCTGAAGGATAAGGGAGAGAAGCCGGCTGATTATATCCAATCTCAGACAGATCCACTCCAATATACTTATAAACTTCAAACAAAGGCTTGCCAAAATGTCCGAACATGACCGCACCGTGGTGAGGATAATTCTTACCTATAAGGATATGGCGGTAGAAGCGTCCCATTTCCTTGATAGCAAATACTCCGATGGAGCCAAATGACTTTGTAGCAACAGGAAGAACCTCACCTTCAGCAAGATATGCACGAAGCTTTCCATCAGCTGTAGACTGAAGCCTGAAGAAAGTGATATCGCCGGGCTTGATGTCGCCTTCCATTGTTCCGTCGCACCAATCCTTCGGATGGGTACGAGCCATAATCCTCTGATACGAAAGATGTGGATTGCAGAGCTTTGATGAACAGGTATTTCCGCAATGGAAGCCCATGAACGTATCGGTATGCTCATAGGGGAACTTGCCCTCTATTGACTCTTTGTACATATCCTTAGGTACAGAATTGTTTATATCAAGCAGAGTTACAGCATCTCCGGAAATACAGGTCCCTATGTACTCTGACAGCACACCATAGATATCAACTTCACACGACACAGGTATTCCCTGTCCGGCAAGTCTTGAATTCACATAGCAGGGGTTAAAACGGAACATATCCTGAAAGGCCGGCCAGCACTTGGTCGTAAGCGCAACATACTTTCTATAGCCCATATGCTCCTTGACCCAATCCTTAAGAGTTAATTCATACTGAGCCAGCTTTCTCAAAGTATCATTAACCTCGGACTGACCCAGCTCTTTAGCCATATCTTTTGCTATTTCCTCAATACCTTCCTTATCATCGGCATGCTTCTGATAGGACTCGAAAAGATCCAGCTCTGACTCCTCTTCAATCTCTACGTCAAGATTGTAAAGCTGCTTGATCGGGGCATTGCATGCAAGGAAATTCTGAGGTCTTGGTCCGAAAGATATGATCTTCAGATTCTTAAGCCCTACAACCGCCCTTACGATGGGAAGAAAATCATGAATCATATCAGCGCAGTCATCAGCATCACCGACGGGATATTCAGGTATGTAAGCTTTTGTATTTCTAAGTGCAAGGTTATAGCTCGCATTTAACATACCGCAATATGCATCGCCTCTGCCGTCAAGCAGATCTGCCTGACTTTCCTCCGCTGCCGCTATAAACATCGAAGGACCGTCAAAATGCTTCGCAAGGAGAGTCTCAGCTATTTCCGGACCGAAATTGCCAAGATAAACCACTATCGCATTACAGTCGTTCTTCTTTACGTCCTCAAGAGCTTCTACCATCTGGGTCTCACTCTCGATGATACAGACAGGACACTCATAAATATCGTCCTTGTCATACTTCTTTGCATAGGCATCTACCAGAGCCTTTCTTCTGTTTGTTGCAAGCTCTGCAGGAAAACAGTCTCTCGAAACTGCTACTATGCCTACTTTTGCCTTTGGGATGTTGCTTACCATACGTTCTTCCTCCTAAGAAAAATTTTTGTACCCCGCGGACGGTTAAAACCGCCGTTAACGCGGATAAGCAATGCCATAGCCCTTTTTTGAAAAACGGATATGGCATCAGGTGTTTGAACGTAATCCGGCGGTCATGTCTTCTGTGGGATTCTTCTATTATATGATTGCTCCAGAAACTGACCCGACATATAAAAGCCGTCCTCCCGGAACCGGAATACAGATACAATTATAAGGCTTTTGGGTATTCAGAGCAATATAAAAGTATTCATCATACAAGTCTTATCTGTCAAAGAAAGCAACCGAAAAAAGCAGGGAAGAGTTCCAATATATGGCTATCTCGTTTGTGCTGTAACTCATATAATGATCTTTGTAACATTTTTGTGCAGGAGTAGTCTCATCCGCACTTTTCTTTATTTCTTCATCAAGCAGCAATTTACACGGCCCGCCGGAAAGCATTCCGGGGAAAGGTCTGTCTATATTATCTGACGCCGTTACCCTGTTATGGGGATTTTTAAATGGATGTTCTCCGAATCCCGTGACATATGATGTCCTTATTGCATTCATTCCGAGAATGTAATGCACCTGATTCATTGCCGCTTCTTCATACCGCTGACACTTTTCAGGCACCTCTTCCCCTTTTTTCAATGCCAGACTTGTAATGATAAGGACATTTGCTCGGTTTGCTACGACCATATTGCTGCCCCAAACATAATCTTTGTCAGTCATAGAGAGCGGATATCCGTCATCCTGCATGGCAACAAAAGCATCCGCTCTTTTACATAGCATGGACAGCATTTTACCCCGGACCTCTTCTCCGGCATAATTGTCCGGGTCAAACACTACTGCCAAAGCACCAAGGCTTGAAACATCCTGCCAACCAAACCCGTCATCCGTGCTCCTACCATCTGAATGAGGATGATCCTTAATGTAAAGATCCATCTCCGTCATAAGATGTGCCAGATATCTGTCCTGTCTGGACTGAACCTGTTGATCAGCACCGGCAAAGCTCCTATCGTGCTCATGGCCTATATAATGATCTGTACGCAAAAGTTCAGCGAACGCCCACATACGCTCATCAACATCTGATCCATCTTCATATTCACCTGTATTACAGCCTTCGGGATTTCTAAAATCAGTATTCTCCGGATTCTCCATAAGCCACTGTCCAGCAAGATAAGCCTGATGAAGGCAATCTCTGGCAAAGCTCGGATCATATGGTTCATAAACCCTTGATGCTATACACATCACTGCAGCAAAGTCAGCTGTAGACATGCTGGTAACCGAAAATAACTCCTGGTCAAATGTATCTTCCTCGGGCATAACGAAGCCGCAGAAAACTCTGCTTGTAACCTTGTGATGAACGCCCCCGTCCTCATCCTGCATCTCGCTTAAGAAATCAAGTTCATATCTGCACTCATTCAATACATCAGGGATCCCGTTCCCGGATTCAGGAATATTTACTGCCTCATTAAAAGCCTCTGGGAACAACTCAAAGGCATAAAGCATATGTGCGACAGCAACAGCTCCGGCACTTGAGTATCGGCCATAATCTCCTGCGTCATGCCACCCCTTCTTGATTGGAAGCTCTTTATCGGTGCCAGGCACCTTCACCGTCTTTGAATGACATACTCCTCGTTTAAAAGGACCTGCATGTTTTTCATACAGAGCACAGCCGCATCTTTGAAAATAGAAAAATTTAAGAAGCGCATTCTTCAGCGACCTGTATACATGAGGCTCAACCTTAAATGTCGACGAGCAGTCTCCATCAGCAGACTCAATATGATATATTCCAGGATCTCTTACTTCCGAAAAATCAAGCCGGTAAATATCGCTCCCGGCGGTCTCGTCAAATCCTGCCTCTGTAACCGATATATTTACATCAACCTGCTTTTTTTCATTATCATCTATGATACGAAATGTACCGTCGTGGTCACTTACTGCTAATTTGTCAGCTTCCGGCAAAAATCCTGTTTCATTTAGAGATATCATCAACTCCTCCGTTCCTTCCGGCATTTCTGCCGACAGATCTCTGATCCAATATATATTTAAGCATCTCTCCTGCCGCTCTTGATAACGGACGCTCTTTGCTCCATACCAGAAGATATGATGCTACAGCAAGAGGGTGTGCTATTCTTTTTATAACTATCTTATCGTCTTCTTCCATAACTCCCCTGGCGATAGGAAAAATGGCGATACCCACACCGGCTCTTGCAAGCTCACGCACATTTATCAGATGAGCTACACGGCAAACCACATTTAAGGGTTTTTCTGGATCCGGCATCCACTTCCTGAATTCCGCATTTCTTGATGCTCTTGACGGAATGATAAGTCTTTTATGTTCAAGTTCCTCCGGTTTCACGGATTTGCCTCTTTTTAAGGCAAGAGGATCGTCCCTGGGTATTATGGCCGCCCAAGATTCTGAGTGAACCTTAAACGAATTAATATCGGGATCAAGGAAGGGCTCCATTACAACGGCAAGATCGCAAAGACCTCTGTGTATCCTGTTTACGATCTCATCCGTAGTCCCTGTCCACAGATCATACTGAACATATGGATTGATCTCATGAAATCCCGATATCCATCCTGCCAGCAGGCGCGGACCATATGCCTCGACAGTGGCAAAATACACCCGGCCATGAAGATTACTGCTCATCTCGGAGATTTCATCCTTTGATTTGCTCTCAAGTTCCAGTATCTGCATTGCATACTGTTTGAAAAGCAGTCCTTCCTCCGTCAGACGAAGTGAATGAGGACTTCTTTCAAAAAGCCTCGCTCCGAGCTCTTCCTCCAGATCCTTTATCTGTCTGGACAGGGGTGGTTGCGCTATGCACAGCTTTTCCGCCGCCCGGGTAAAGCTCATTTCATCCGCCACAGCCATAAAATATCTGATGTGTCTGAGCTCCATTTTTCTGAGTATCCCCCCCGCAAGCCTCAGATCCGTCTTATCCTGGATCTCCCTCAATTATTTCTTTCAAAACAGGAATGACCCTAAAATCATATTTATTATACGCGACGAAAAATATCAGCACAAGTAGCTTGCAAAGGATGATAGTCTATCTCCTGTTCACAGATTTTTCACAATTTTTATTAGCACTCACCCTTGACGAGTGCTAATAAAAGTGGTATAACATAATCAGCCTAAGGAACGGAGGACACGACAGCCATATGAAGTTTCTCAAGGCCAGCAACTATAGACGAAAAGCCACGCTGCAAAGAAGGATCCTTCCGCTTGTATACAAGGATACTCCGATGCTTCGGCGGCAGAGCGCGAAAGCGTATTACAAATAAGGAGGTAGCATTATGTTGTACACACCCAGTATTCTAAGAACAAACCTTTTTAATGATCTTTTTGATGACGATTTCTTCACAAAGCCCTTTGGACATCTTGACAGTTTTCAAGGCAATGCTGGAGAACTGATGAGGACGGACGTAAAGGAAAATAAGGATTCCTATGAACTGCAGATGAGCCTGCCCGGCATCGACAAGAAAGACATCAAAGCAACTCTTAAGGATGGATACATGACTATCAATGCCAGCACATCACAGAGCAATGATGAAAAAGACAAGGATGATCACTATATCCGCAGAGAAAGATATCAGGGAAGTGTGAGCAGAACCTTCTACGTTGGCGAAGCCGTAAAGGAAGAAGATATCAAAGCAAAATTTGAGAATGGTATCCTTACACTTTCGGTTCCCAAGAAGGTAGAGGAGCCTAAAGTAGAAGAACAGAAATTCATAGCTATCGAAGGCTGATCCTATTGGGGTTCAAAAACACTTTAGTTTTCGCAGCTTCAATTTATTGAAATATCACATATTTCATTTTAGTAATCTCCTGCCGGTATCTGCACCGGCAGGAGATGAATTGTTTTCTTTTTGATTTTTCTTCTTGACAAATCGATCCTTGGGGTGTAGAGTGTACTCACTTTAAAAATCATATCGTGATTTTCTGAAGCCACATTTCTGTGGCGGGTGATGCACGAACAGTGCAGACCTGATTTCAAATTATTAACTTAAATTTTTTAGGATGGGCATATGAAGTATTATATGTTTTTAGTCACGCTATTTATCTGCGCGATGACAGATATCCTCACATATCGGATCAAAAATATTATTCTTTTTGCGTCGGCTGCAGGTCTTCTCATATCAGATCTGCTAACTTCAAACAGCGATCTTATTTCAGACATTACGGCAGCGGGAATAGTGCTGCTGATCCTGTATCCGTTTTATATGCTGGGCCTGCTTGGATCCGGTGATGTTAAGCTTTTGGCACTGACTGCCATGTATACCGGATTATATTCTATGTGCAAGATAGCAGCTGCAGGCGCAGCAGTATCAATGGTTATCGCTCTGAGCCTCTGCATCATACGTCGTGAAAAGTTGATAAAAACAAAATATCCCTTTGCTTTTTCACTTTTTATGGGAGCATTCCCTTTTTGGTTTAATCTGTTCTAAGGAGCCACATTAATATGTCAGTAAATAATAACAACATGGCAATCTACTTTGCAGACCCGGAGTATCTTGAAGGTTTTATGAATTATATGACGGACAGAAATTCCGGCTTTATATGCTCCGGTTTTACCAGGGGAGATAATCTGACAGACTTTGCCGAAAAAAACAATATCTCCGTTCTGTTAACTGATGATATCTGCTTCCAAAACGGTGCAAGAAACATAAAATCTGAGATTACAATTGTACTTACAGAAAAACCCGGATCAGTTTCTTCAGAAAAAGTCTATGAGATAAACATACTCCAGCCCGTGGATGAGATAGTAAGAGATATCCTTAAAACTGCTGCAAAATCCGATGTTTCAGTTGCTGACAGACCTTATCTGTCATCCGCGGCTGTGTACAGCTTTTTCTCCCCGGTAGGCAGGTCCTTGAAAACAACCCTTGCCGTGGCAGCCTCACAGATCATGTCTGATAAAGAAAAAACCATTTATATTAACCTTGAGCCTGACTCCGGTTTTACCATATTATTTGGCCAGGAATTCAGCTCTGATCTATCGGATCTCATATTCTTCCTTCAAGGAAACACGGGAAACAAAGTCTCACTGATACTTCAAAGCTCTATCTGCACCTGTCAGGGGATCAGCTTCATACCACCGGTGATGAATCCTGAGGATCTTTTTCATATTACCAGTGACGATATACTGACTCTTCTTGACCTACTGCAGAGAAACGGATTTAAGAACATAGTTATAGACATCGGATACTTCATACCGGGATTTGAAAAAATTCTTGATTCCAGCACAAAGATATATATGCCTGTTAGAAAAGACAGAATATCTTCTTCAAAAATCGCTCAGTTTTATTCATTTCTGAGAACTCTGGATGATCTTTCCATAGAAGATAATCTCACTCAGCTGGATCCTCCATATTTCAAGGACATTCCTCCTATTACATGTAATCTGCGCGGCACAGAAATCGGAAAATATATTACAGGTATCCTAAATGAAAGATAATTACGATTCAATAAAAGATAATAGATTTACCATGTTAAAGGAAGAGATAATCTCAAGGATCGATCTCTCCCGTGATGTATCCGATGACGAGATAAAAGACATCATAAAAGACGCCATATATGAACTAAAACAAAAGGACAGTATCAGCCTTACTGAAAGAGAAGAATTGTATCGTCTTTTGTTCTATGAAGTAAGGCGGCTGGGTATCCTGGAGGAACTCATTGCCGACAGCTCCGTAACGGAGATTATGGTCAATGGCATAAATGATATTTTTATTGAAAGAAACGGATCTATCACAAAATGGGACAGACATTTTGACTCAGAAGAAAAGCTTCGCTCAGTAATTCAGCAGATCGTGGCAAAGAGTAACCGTTTTGTAAATGAGGCTTCTCCTATAGTGGATGCGCGACTGGAAAACGGTGCCAGAGTAAATGTCGTAATGAATCCTGTCGCAATAAACGGTCCTATACTTACTATAAGGCGTTTCCCCGACGATCCGATCTCTATGAAGGATCTTATCGGTTTCTCTTCGATCACTCCTGAAGCAGCTGACTTTCTTAAGAAGATTGTTATATCCGGATACAACATTTTTGTCTCAGGAGGCACCGGTTCCGGAAAAACCACGTTTCTAAACGCACTGTCGGAATTCATACCGCGAGATGAAAGAGTGATAACGATCGAAGATTCCGCAGAATTACAGATAAAAGGCATCGATAATCTGGTTCGTCTTGAAACAAGAAATGCCAATGTCGAAGGATTAAAGGAGATCAGTATACGGGATCTCATAAAATCTTCCCTCCGAATGCGCCCTGACAGGATTATCGTTGGCGAAATTCGTGACGGAGCAGCTTTGGATTTTCTTTCAGCAGCTAATACTGGACACGACGGTTCTCTTTGTACAGGTCATGCTAATAGTGCAAAAGACATGCTTTCGCGAATAGAAACCATGGTTCTTATGGGCATGGATCTCCCACTCCCGGCAATACGAAGACAAATGGCTTCGGCTATAGATATCATTATCCATCTGGGCAGACTACGTGACAAAAGCCGCAAAGTATTGGAGATCTCAGAAATGTCCGGTCTGATAAACGGAGAATTCGTTCTTAATCCTATATTCCGCTTTACAGAGGAAGGAGAAACAAAAAATGGTCTTATCAAAGGTAGTCTCAAAAAAACCGGCACTCTTTCCTACACCGAAAAACTCAAAAGACACGGTCTTTATGATAAAAGTGCTGTTTGAATGGCTCGGTATAGATGCACTCATCTCCTATGTGTTTTACAAAAGCTATATCGCATTTTTTATTCTGATGCCTGCCATGGTTTTATATGCCAGATTCCGTTATAAATCCTGGCAAAGGGACAAACGATCACAACTGACCTTACAGTTCAGGGAAAGCATACTGGCAGTCAACACGGCTCTGAACGCCGGATACTCCGTAGAAAACGCCTTTATAGAAGCTTATAACGACATGGACAAAATGTACGGAGCCGATGCCCCCATTACAATAGAATATCGAACGATCGTACTGCGCCTTAGAGACAACGAACAGATCGAAGCTGTCATAAAGGATTTTGCCCGCAGAAGTGAGATAGAAGACATAAATGATTTTGCAGCCGTATTTGAATCTGCCAAACGTATTGGCGGAGATATGTCAGCAATAATAAAACGAGCTGCTTCCAACATTAGTGAAAAAATAGATGTTAAAAGAGAGATTGAAACTTCGATCAGTTCAAAAAAGCTGGAATTGAAGATAATGATCGCTGTACCATTCTGTATTCTTTTATATCTGCAGGCAAGCTCGGCAGATTTCATCTCAGTACTATATCACAATACTGTAGGTCAGATAGTAATGTCTACTGCTCTTATCATATATCTATGTGGCATCTTCCTGGCCGAAAGGATCATAAATATAGAGGTTTGACTATGTCCTTTTTCTATCACCTTGCAGAAATACTGCTAAGGATTTTTACACCGAAAGAAACTGAATATATCAGGGAAAACCAGATGCTCCTGCATCCCGGTATTCCCGGGGCCAGACTGACTAAAAATTATTATGTTAAAAAGCTTGGTTCCGTGCTTGCAGTTTTAACTGCCGGAACACTGCTGTCAATCGTGATATTGATCCTGGATTTACAAAGCTCGGGGGAAATAGAAAACTATCTCATAGAAAGAGGTGCTTACGGAGAAGGAGAAAAGAATGTTTCTGTAGATGTCTTTGCAGATGGAGAAATGATCGAAAAGCAAAAGATCCTTACAGTAGATGAAAAACAGTATACCTCACAGGAGATCAAAGGAATATTTTATGAAATGGAACAGCTTCTGCCTCATTCAATCCTCGGAGAAAACTCCTCCGTCGATCATATTGATCACGATCTGCTCCTTATAAACAGTCTTGACGGATATCCGGTTTCAATAGAATGGCTTATCGGAGACTACGATGTCTTGGACAGCAGCGGGCATATTCAGGAAACCTTTCACGATGATTCGGGATGTCCGGTTAAGCTTACGGCCGGGCTTTCATACAAGGAATATCATGAAGACTATGAATTCTTTGTCAGGGTTTTCCCAAAGTACAGATCCCCGGAGGACAGACTTTCATATGATTTAGATCAAAGCATTAATGCGTATGCACTTAGAACAGTCTCTGAAAACGACCAGATCCTTCCTGATAGTGTGGACGGACAAGAACTAACATACGAGAAATCTCTTCCACGTACATGGCTCTATGTTCTGCTTATATCGATTTTTGCGGCATTCATAATTTATACCGGAAAAGACCACGACCTTAACAAAGAAGTAGCTAAGAGAGAAAGGGAAATGCTTATTGATTATCCTGAAATAGTCAGCAAGCTGACTCTTCTTATTGGTTCCGGACTGACCTTAAGAGCCGCTTTTGAGAAGGTAGCGCTGGACTATAAAAACCGCACGTATGGAAGGACTTCCTTTGCCTTAGAAGAAATGCTGATCACTGTCTATCGTATGAGAAGCGGGGTCAGCGAGTATGAAGCCTATCTCGACTTCGGAAAAAGATGCGCTGTAAAAAGATATACGAAGCTTGGTGCTTTGTTTTCCCAAAATATTAAAAAAGGGAGTTCCGGTCTGCTTCCCGAGCTTGAAAAAGAAGTTCGCGAAGCATTCGAGGAAAGAAAGGCAAATGCGAGGAAACGAGGAGAGGAAGCCGGGACCCTGCTTCTTCTGCCAATGGTTCTGATGCTTTCTGTTGTTATGATCATTGTGATCATCCCGGCGTTTATGTCTTTTTCACTATAAGATGTTTCCGGTACCGTTTCAGGCAATACCTTTACGGTACCTGTACATAATAAATAAGAAAGGAGGCACCGTTATGCTGAAGTCATTAAAAAGCTTTATTACCGAGGAAGACGGGATCGGTACAGTTGAAATGATACTTATACTGGTCGTTCTCATCGGACTGGTTCTTATCTTCAAATCTCAGCTTACCGAACTGGTAAACAGCATCTTTAAGACCATCAACAATAAAGCTAAACAGGTTTAATCAAAACGGAGGAAAAATGAAATACAGGTTAAAAGGGACTATTACGGTTTTTTTAAGTCTCATACTGACGATCATACTCTCGGTTATCATGGGAATAACAGAAAGCGCCGCATATACGGCTTCAAGAATGAAATGTGAATTGGCGACTGATCTGTCGCTTGAATCTGTATTTGCCGAGTATAACAGAGAGCTGTTAAGCAGATATGACCTGTATTTCATAGACACCTCCTACGGAGGATCAACTCCATCACTAAGCGAACTAAAGGAGCATATAAAGGATTATATAAGCTATAACATCGATCCCTCAAAGGGCACATTTTCACTAATTAAGCCCGCTGATTTTACATCATTAACTCTCCTATCCCTCGATATTGCCGAAGCATCCTATGCATCAGACGCTGCCGGTCGTGTATTTAAGCGTCAGGCAATACAGGCATTTGAAGATCTTCACGGTATTAGCGCAGCAAAAAAACTTGCCGAAAATGCCGGTGGTCTTGTATCAGAATATAACAGCAGCGAAATAGCTGACCAGCATCCTGAAGAATATCAAAAAGAGCTCGAAGAAGAACTCAATGATATTGATTACAAAATACCGGAGAATCCCGCAGGAAATGTATTTGACGATTGGGACGGCATACTGTCTTTTGTCTTAGATTCAGGAGATATTTCTCACAAAACAATTGATACATCTTCCCTTATCTCTCACAGAAATATAAATAAGGGGACCGGTCTTCACGGAGGTACTGTAGATACCGAAAGCACTTTATCAGAGCTTATGTTTGATGAATACCTTTTCGACAAGTGCACTTCCTATACTGATCAGCATACAAAAGAAGGAGCTGACTACGAGCTGGAGTACATCCTGTACGGAAAAAATTCGGATAATGCCAATCTTCGTAAAGTAGTAGAAGTCCTTCTTCCTCTTAGATATGGAGCAAATGCTTTATACATTTTTACTGATTCAGAAAAAAAAGAGCTGGTCGAAGGGATTGCCACTGTTGTCTGTACGCTTCTTCTTGTACCTGATGCTGCCGAGGCGGTTACCGATCTTACCCTGCTTGCATGGGCATATGGCGAGAGCGTATCTGATGTCGTAAGACTGCTCGCCGGAGAGCGAGTTCCACTCAAAAAGACGGCTGCTGACTGGAAAATGCCTCTTTGGGGACTGACTTCTATTCGAACCAATGCAAGACCTACAGGTCAAAAAGGCAGCGGTTTTTCTTATGAAGATTACTTAAGAGTTTTCCTGATAATGGAAAATAAGACCACAAAATGTATGCGGGCCATGGATATTATAGAAATGAATCTAAGAAATACCGCCGGCAACAAACACTTCCGCCTGGATGGATGCATAGAATACGTATCTCTAAGTGCTGTTATGACCTTTAAGGGGAAGAACAAACTTACCATAGATCGACAAATGAGTTATATGAGTGACTTCTGACAATACGTGATGTTTACGGAAAGGGACCTCCCTTCTCCCCTATAAACAATGTTTCTTCAAAAATTAAAAATATGCGAAAAACAGAGATATCAAAAAAAGAATTTCATTTCATCACCCTCCTTTCCAAAACAGGGAGATCCCTTTCCGGGAGCATTACAGTTGAAACTTCTCTCATTCTGCCAATATTCATTTTTGCTATGCTGTCGGTCATGTACCTTACGGATGCTATTCGTATTTCTTCTGCAAATACGGAAGAGTTAGCGGAGAATGCGTATAGAATGGCAAAATATGCTTATCTGGGAGATTCATTGATTGACGATACCCCACTTTCCGATGCTATAGATATATTGAATAATGGAGATGACATTATAGATCTGGTTAAAAGGTACAGAATTGATGTGCCCTTTGATATCTTAGGCGCATATAACCCATACATGGTAGATCGTGTAAGGATAAGAGCTTTTACCGGCTATGATAACCTGAAGCATAAGAGCAACAATAATGTCGATGAAGAGATGGTGTACGTTACCGAAACCGGATCGGTATACCACAGATCTCTAAGTTGCTCCCATCTGAATCTGAATATAAGAAGTGTGGCTTATGCTGACCTTAAAAAGGAAAGGGCTAACGACGGATCAAAGTACTATCCTTGTGAATACTGCTGTCATACAGGCGAAAAACCGGCCACGGTTTACATTACTGATGATGGGAACAGATATCACACCTCTCTTTCCTGCGGAGCATTAAAGAGAACAGTACATGAGATACCCTTATCCAAGGCCGGTTTGCCGCCTTGCGATGAATGTGGAGGAAACTAAATATGATAATGTCTGTCCCTTTACTCCTGTTTTTGCTGACAGGTTCTGTTCTGGATATCAGAAAAAAGACCGTGCCGATCCTGCTGCTAGCGGTTTCAGGAGCAGCAGGAGTATTGATACGACTCATATGCTGGAAGACAGGGGGTTACAATATTATGGAAATGTTTATGGGGATACTTCTTGGAGCCGTATTTATAGGGATATCGTTGATATCTGACGGCAAAATTGGCATGGGAGACGCTCTTGCTATCCTCACGACAGGTATATATTTGGGCGGAAGAGCCGCTACACTTTCCGTGCTTGATGCCATGATAGCTGCTTCTTTTGTTTCGATCATCATTCTCTTTCTAAGAAAAGGGACCCGCAATACAGCACTCCCCTTCTTACCGTTCCTGTTTTTAGGCTGTCTGATAGAGACAACAGGAGCTATTATATGAAAAAAAATCTTTCCGCATCTTATACAATTGAAGCCGCTCTGGTATTTCCGCTTATTATGGGTGTGATAGTTTTCCTAATATACATATCTTTTTTTCTTCATGACAGAGCTGTTATGAAAAGCTGTGCCTATCAGGCCGCACTGAAAGCCAGCCTGATAAGAACATCTTCTTCTGACATGGAACAGGAGGCAAGGAAAGCGGCAAATTATAATATTGACGGTCTCCTGCTTGCGACAGAGGATCTTAGTACTGAAGTTAACGTATCCGGTAAGGAGATAAGTGTCTCCTACAGCGGCAGATTACGTATACCGCAAGGAGCGTTATTTATTAGAATAGCAGGAACCGAAAGTATAGATGTAAAAGGAGAGGCCACTTCATATCAAAAAGATGCCATTGAATTTATAAGAAATTGCCGGGCAGCCGGAAATTTCATAGACCACATTCAAAAGTAAGAGGAGGATTTATGCAGATCACATATAAAAGAAACGGAATAAAAAACTACCTGATCGTAAAAAATGAGAGATATGATGTTCCAAGCTTGCGGGAAAAAATGATAGTAAGGAATGATATACCGTATCTTGCAAAAATGACACCTCAGAGCATCGACGGTTATAGTTATTATTACTATGATATTCAGGGCAGAGTAAATCTTGAGACGATCTTCTCGGGACGAAATATGACAAAAGATGAGATATCAGCTATACTGCAGGGACTGTCCGGTCTTCTTTCAGAGCTTGCGAGATATCTGCTGTCTCCCGACGAGGTACTATATGCGCCATCGGACATATGGCTTCTTCCCGATACTTTAGAGCCTGCCTTTATCTATGTACCGGATATGCCTCAGGATGAGTTGCACAGTCTACGTTATCTCGCTGATTTTCTAACAGATCATGTAGACGGTAATGACAGAGAAGCGGCCAAATTAGCATACGAATACCTTGAAATGGTAGAAAACGGCTGCATTTTACCAAAACCTGTCTGCGAAACCCGGTCACTTAACGATCAACCGGAAAGCCTCGAATTTCCTCTACCCGAAAGAAACCCGGATCCACTGACAGATCCGAATGAATATTGGGATCTGAAGGAAGGCATCTCAGATGAAATGAAGCCCTTCTTTGCAGAAGATGATAACACGGGAAATAATAGCTCAAAGAAAAAAACTGCCTATATTTTACTGGGACTGGTCATATCATTAGCATCAGCATATATTGTAATGGTTATGGCTCCCTCTCTGTTTCCGATAACACTCACAGATGAAGAATACCTGATATCAGGAATCGTAATAGCTTTTGCTTTTGCTGTTGTCTTAATCTCCGTGTCATTTCAGTTAAAGAAAAAAGACAAAGATACTGCACCCGGAGATAATCTTCCGGAAGAGGACATCGCTGTCCCTAAGCCTGAGACAGGAGACAATATCGAATATATGGAATATCAGGATCATACGCAAAATGAAGAATATGAAAAAACTGTGCTTATAAAAAGTCCTTTGTCACTGTCCAAAAGTCCTGCTTCTCCGGAACTTAGGTATGAGGATGGCCGGATAATATCAATTTCTGCTTTTCCATTTATTATAGGTAAGATGAAATCCAGGGTTGACGGGGTTGTAGACGGAACAGGCATAAGCCGCATACATGCAATGATAAAAGAACAGGACGGAAAGTACTTTCTTTCAGATCTGAATTCACTTAACGGTACAGGAGTAAACGGAAAAATGCTTGATGCAAATGAGACCGCGGAAATCCTTGATGGTGACATTATTTCCCTTGCCAACACATCTCTGACCTTTCATACAAAAGCAGGATAAAAGACATATACGTTGAAATCCCCAACCGTCCGGTTGGGGATTTCAGGAGAAGGTATTTCTTTCTTATGGGGTGCCGTTTTCTCAAACGGCATCATGTATTGGGGGTACGCATATAATATAGCATCCGAACAAAATGACAACAATTCGCATTTTTCACAAGGTTTATTAAAAACGCGGTCGATTTTTGTACAAAACGCTTTAAAATCACCCCTCCCAAAGCGAATTGAACTCATCCATATCTATTTTCTCCTTCATCAGCAGGAGATCCGCTGTACGGTCCAATATATCCCTATGCTCCCTGATAATAGCCTTTGCTTTTTCATGACACTCATTTATTATACTCTTGACTTCCATATCGATCTCCCTGAGAGTTTCCTCTGACATACTTCTTCCATGTGCGAGATCCCGGCCAATAAAGACTTCATCCTCATCTTCGTTATAACTCATAACCCCTATTTTATCACTCATTCCGTATGTGGTAACCATTCGTCTTGCGAGCTTCGTTGCCTGCTTGAAATCCTGTGATGCACCTGTTGTTACGTCATCCTGTCCGAAAATAAGCTCTTCAGCAACTCTTCCGCCAAGATCAACAACTATCTGATTCATCATCTTGGATTTGGTACGGAACATCTCATCCTTCTCAGGAAGAGGCATAGTGTATCCCGCTGCCCCCATACCTGTGGGAATAATCGATATACTGTAAACAGGTCCCACTCCAGGGAGTACGTGAAATAATATTGCATGCCCTGCCTCATGATACGCGGTTATCCGTTTTTCTTCATCTGAGATAATCTTACTTCTCTTTTCGCTTCCAATACCTACCTTAACAAAAGACGCTTTAATATCCTGTTGAGTAATATAAGACCGGTTTTCCTTAGCGGTCTTTATTGCTGCCTCATTAAGCAGGTTTTCCAGATCCGCTCCGGTAAATCCCGCTGTAGTTTTGGCAATCTGATTAAGGTCAACATCGTCCCCCAACGGTTTGTTTCTGGCATGGACCTTTAATATATCTTCTCTGCCTCTGACATCAGGTGATCCAACTCCGACTTTACGGTCAAAACGACCAGGCCGCATTATGGCTGGATCCAATATATCCACCCGGTTCGTTGCAGCCATAACTATAATTCCTTCATTTACTCCGAACCCATCCATTTCAACAAGAAGCTGATTTAATGTCTGCTCCCTTTCATCATGTCCTCCGCCGAGACCAGTTCCTCTTCTTCGGGCAACGGCATCTATCTCGTCAATAAAGACTATGCATGGTGAATTCTTCTTGGCTTCCGAAAAAAGATCTCTAACTCTCGATGCACCTACACCTACAAACATCTCTACAAAATCAGAGCCTGATATCGAAAAGAACGGTACTCCGGCTTCACCGGCAACAGCTTTTGCAAGAAGTGTTTTTCCAGTACCGGGAGGCCCAACCAAAATCACTCCTTTAGGAATCCTGGCTCCCACAGATGTGTATTTCCCGGGATCTTTAAGAAAATCCACAATCTCTTCCAGATCTTCCTTTTCTTCTACAAGTCCAGCCACGTCCTTAAAAGAAATCTGTGTCTGACCGGGTGTCACCATACGCGCTCCACTCTTTCCGAAGCTCATCATCCGATTGCCACCTGCTGCCGCAGCACCTTGTGAATTCATCATAGCCATTATAATCATGACTACAGCTACAGAGAGGATAATCGGTATCCCGTAGGTAAAAAGCATGTTCTCTTTTTTTACTTCATCCTCATCATAGCCGGGAAAGAGATCCTTCATATCATGCTCCGCTTCGGTAATATCAGCCACATACAGTTTGTGTACCGTACCGCCTTTTAACGTTACCGTGATATCACCGGTCGGAGTTTCTGCATTGGGGGACAAAAGAACAGCACTTACATTATTCTCCTTAAGATCTTCCAAAAATGCTTTGTAATTGTAGGTATCTTTGGGCTCCATATTTCCTGACATAAATGTGATCAGCAGAAGAACCGCTGCAACAATAAGAAAATATATCCCTATACCTCTGTTTGATGATCTCAAAACTTATACCTCCGGGTCTATAACACCGATATATGGCAGATTCCTGTATTTTTGGGCGTAGTCAAGTCCATAGCCTGCAATAAACTCATCCGGGATGACAAACCCCGTGTAATCAATGGTTACATCTACAACTCTTCTGTCAGGCTTATCCAGCAAAGAACAAAGCTTTACATCGGCAGGCCCCCTATCCTTCAGGATATCCAGCAGATAACTCATAGTACGGCCTGTATCTATTATATCCTCAACTACAAGGATATGTTTGCCTCTTATCGGATGGTCAAGATCCAGGTCAATCTTAACCACCCCGGAGCTCTCCGTCTCATTTCCATAGCTCGAACAGCGCATATATTCCATCTCCATAGGAAGATCTATTCGCTTTGCCAGTTCACAGGCAAAAGACGCTGCACCCTTCAGGATACATACCATAGTTATTTCCTTACCCTTATAATCCCTGGTTATCTGTGCGCCCAGCTCTGCTATCCTTTTGTCTATTTCGTCTTCGGTATACACCACATCGATTTTGTCAGTCATTTTTTATCTCCATCCTGAGAATTCTCTCTGTATTATCCTTAACTTTAAATCTCTCCCCTATACGCCCTAACTCAGGTATCCATACTATCTCTGATCCAATGGCAATTAAATACATCCTGTCTCTGTTTTCCACAGGTATCTTTTCTTCTATCAGTAACTCTTTAAGCCTCTTTCTCCCGCCTTTTATGGAAATAAGATCTCCCTGCTGTCTGTGCCTGACCGAAAGATAAGACGTGTCACCTATTGTAGCATAATCTATGTATTTAGTGTAGTTTCCGGATGAGATGATCTGATCCATAGATACTTCACTTTTTTGAAGAACCGTATATACCGGGCTTAGATCATCCTCAGAAATCTCATATTCTCCGGGACCTCTTAGTATCAACCTCCTGAATTCCTTATATGCTTTTATTCCGTATATAAGATCTGCGTGTCGTCCGGATTGGCCTTTAGCCAAACTTAAGACTGAATCTATGTGACGCCTGCTTATATCTTTTGAGCGTCCCGACGTTCTTATTAATGCCTCTCTGACAACATATGACGCTATAAACGGATGCAGGGTCTCGAGTGCATCAATATCTATGATGATATCCCGTCGCTTTCCGATCATTTCAGGCAATATACAATTGTCAAATGCTTCCTTCAGAACGGATTCAATATAATCTTCTGCATCCGCTATATCAGCCATCGTCTCATTAATATGACGTACAGCCCCCGCGTTTATTTCTAAAAGCAATGGCATAACTTCAAGTCTTATTCGATTTCTTGCCAGCCTCACATCCGAATTAGTCTCATCTACTCTGTATTCAATCCCCTTATTGCGACAGTATTCCTCGATCTCTATTCTGGTGACACAAAGAAGCGGCCTGACATATCTCTCTCGGATTGCCGACATTCCCTTAAGGCCTCTTATGCCTGAACCTCTGACGGTGTTAAATATAAATGTCTCTGCCTGATCATTCATATGATGTGCAAGTGCTATCCTGTCGCTGTCAATTCCTTCAAATATACGATATCTTTCATTTCTTGCAGCTTCTTCCAGGGTAGTGCCTGTCATGTTAGCAACTGCGCAGGCATTCACACGTGCTTTCTTAAGCGGTACTCCAAGCTTTTCGCATTGAGTGGTTACATAGGCCATATCTTCAAGTGAAGTCCTGCCTCTTATACCATGCTCCACATGAACGGCCGACAAGGTTATATCCAGACTTTTTCTCAGATCCCACAGCAAAAAAAGGAGACACATGCTGTCAGCGCCCCCCGATACTGCTACGCACACACTGTGTCCCTTATCTATCAGTTTTCTACGGCAGATATAATCCCTGACCCGTTCGGTGATATCATTTTCCATCTTCAGTCTTAAATACTATCTCGTTATCATGAACGAGTCCCAGTTTCTTTTTGGCCATTTCCTCCGCATACTTTTTTGTCCTTGTATATTTTTCAAATTCCACCAGTTCCTCGGTCCGATTTTGTTCGGATTCAAGTTGGGATGTAAGCTGTGCTTCCCGCTCTTTCAAGCTTCTTTGTTTTTCCATAAGGGATTTGCTGTCCACACTGATGACGATAAGAAGGAGGCATACTATTATCGTAATAGCAAAAACAGAGAGTCTACTGTGTCTGACTCTTCTATACATTGCCGCCCTGTGCCGGTTTGATTTTTTGCCCTTATTATTCTGCATTGTCAATCTATCAGCCAAAAACAAAATAGTTATGTTAACGATATCACAGGTTTAACTAATATGCAAGATGCAGAAAAATCTTGCGTTATTATCCATATCTGTATAGAATACTAATATGTATGCACTTAATAAAGACAACGTTAGGGATATTACCGAAAAATGCATTGGAGAATCCGAGTTTGAGCGTCACGCACTTTATGCTCTTCACTTTATGACGGAAAATATCCATACCTCGATATGGGTAGGTGAGTCATATTCCTCCATTGGAAGTGACGGTATTTCTTCCGGGCTTTATCAAAAGCTAACCGGCAGCAGTCCGTATTACCTTGGCTTTGTAGATCTTCATGAGGGCTTGACAGCCATAGCAAAGGGGTTTGCCGGGGACGAATTCGAGAATGATATAGAGTTTATCCGTGATGCTACTGGGGAGTTTATTAACAGGATAAACGGAGAGTATGTTATTGCTTCTTCAAAATCTGACATGATGCTCGATATGGAGCCACAGCTTTTTCTTGAAGAAACGGAGGCTGCCAAAGTGTTGAAGCCTTCTTCCATACTTCATATCCCTGTTAAAATAGGAAATTCTGAAGCGGAAATGCTCTTTGTTAAGATGAACTCTTAGTCCTGATTTTTAATTTGTCCTTGATGATCAATTCTCGCATAGGGCCCACAAGATAAAGACTTCCACAGATAATAATGGCTGCAGTGTCAGACTGCAGCTTTTTTATTTCTGCCAATGCCTGCTCCGGATTTTCCGCAGTTTCGATTCTGATCCCAGGCTCCCCCCTACGGATCATATCCGACAGATCATCAGCCTTAAGGCTTCTGGGGTTTGGGACTTTACAAGCTATAACGGTTTCTGCAAAGGGCAGCAGTTCTGCCAGCATTTTATCATACTGCTTATCCTTTAATATTCCTATACATAAAACTATCCGCCTGCCCATAAGATATTCTTTTATTGATGAAGCAAGGGCCTTCGCACCGTCTTCATTATGTGCCCCGTCCAAAATTATCAAAGGATCATCAGACATGATCTCAAACCTTCCGGGCCAAAACGCATCTCTTATCCCTTCATATATATTTTCATCTGTAATAATATAGTCTTTCATCTCAGGAGAATTCTTGATCAACCACATCGCCTGTATCGCAAGTGCTGCATTTTCGGTCTCGTAAGCTCCAATCATACCGGTTATGTAGTTCTTCCCACAGAGCGTGAATTCCTGACCTGAACAGAAAGAACCCTTTTCTCCCGTCATCATACTCCTTGAAGACGGTAGAGCAGCCTCATAAAACCGGGCCTTTTTTTTTCTGCATATTTTCCTGTAAATCTCAGTGATCTCTTCGTCTGAGGGGTATACGATCACTGTCCCGTGTTCTTTAATTATTGCCGCCTTTTCAGATGCAATTTCCGAAAGAGTATTTCCCAGATATTGCATATGATCAAAACTTATTTTGGTTATCACAGAGAGGATAGATGATCTTATCACATTTGTTGCGTCAAGTCTGCCTCCAAGTCCGACCTCCAGAACAACTATATCCACCTTTTTATCAAGAAAATAACAAAATGCCATAGCCAGTACCAGCTCAAACTCAGAAGGACTTCCCATATTGTGAGCCGTCATATATTCAGCAGCACTATGCACTTTATTTACATATTTCGCAATATCATCCTTTGAAATTTCCTCTTCGTTTATTCTGATCCTCTCAGAAAACCTGTACAGCTCAGGAGATGTATAAAAGCCCGTCCTTAACCCAGCCTGTTCCAATACTGAAAGAATGTATGCCGCCACGCTCCCCTTTCCATTTGTACCGGCAATATGTATGAATTTCAGCTTTTCCTGAGGATTATCAAGAAGAGACATAAGAGATCTGATATTATCGAGTCCAAGATTTGTACCGAAAGCCGCGGTTTCCTTTATATATGCTATAGCTTCCTCGTAATTCATTCAAAGATGCTCCCGAACAGAAGGACGTGAAATAAGTTTGGATATTACTATGATCAGAACAGTATTTATAGGAAACATTACCAAAACCTTTATGATACGTCCGGCAAATACTACAATGAAGCTGTTGCCATAAAGGATCATAAGCCATATCGGATTTAGTATCAGCGATACTATAACCGTATCTATAGCGGAAGCGGTAATTATCCGTCCAAGGCTTTGGTCCTTCCGAAGTATAAGGCCATATATAATTCCCTGTATTATTGCCGAAACAGTAAACCCTGGGAAAAAAGCCCCAGTCGGTCTTACAATATAACATAGGATATCTGACATTCCTCCAAGTATACCGCCGTACAATGGTCCGAAAAGTATACCCTCCGCTGCCACGGGAAGGAATTGAAGTCTGATCTCTGACACCTGGGATATCGGTATCTTGAAGAACCCGAGTATCACGGAAATAGCCAGCAGCATCGCCGATGTAGTAAGTCGCAGAACAGCTTTCCTATGCATCACAGTATCCCGATTATATCCCTTATACGCCCCGTTCCGGTTTCATTCATATACTCTCTCAATCCATCAATTATCTTTACCGTTACATCGGGTTTAGCAAAGTTCATCATACCAACGGCTACCATCGTAGCTCCCGCCATCATCATTTCCACTACATCCTCAAATGTCGCTACACCGCCCATTCCAATGACAGGTATTTTTACTGCATGACTCGCTTCATATACCATCCGAACGGCGATCGGGTGAATTGCCGGTCCGGAAAGACCTCCCGTTTTATTTGCCAGAACAAATTTCTTTCTATAAATATCAATCTTCATTGCAGTAAAAGTATTGATGAGTGAGATTCCATCTGCTCCTCCGTCTTCCGCGGCCCGCGCCATATCCGCTATGCTTGTAACATTCGGAGTAAGCTTCATGATCACAGGTTTATCTCCAGCTCTGGCTTTACATTTCCTTGTTATATCCTTAAGCATTCCGGAATTTGTCCCGAACTGTATAGCACCCTGTTTTACATTCGGACAGGACACGTTTATCTCAAACATGGAAACTCTGTCGTCATCAGACAGCTTTTCCAATACTGCCTCATATTCCTCCACGCTATGCCCACATATATTCACTATCACGGGAACATCAAATTTTTCCAAAAATCCCAGATCCCGCTCTGAAAAAACATCTACTCCCGGATTCTGCAATCCGATGGCATTCATCATGCCTGAGGGTGTTTCAGCAATTCTGGGGGTGGGATTCCCCTCCCAGGGCTCGTATGATACGCCTTTCGTCGTTATCGCTCCGAGTCTTTCAATATCTGTGAGCCTGGAATACTCTATTCCCGATCCGAAGGTTCCAGAAGCCACTGTCACCGGATTTCTGAATTGTAATCCAGCAAACTCTACTGTCAGATCCGGCTTATTCATATATCCACCTCTTCCGCAGAAAACACCGGGCCTTCCGTACATATTCTCGCGTTATTTACCCTGCTATGTTCATCCCTCAAAACGGTCTTTACCACACATCCAAGGCATACTCCCAAACCGCACGCCATATGTTCCTCCAGGCTTATATATGCTTCAGAGCCTCTTTTTTGAGCATATTCTTTTACAGCTTTTAGCATAGGCAGCGGTCCGCAGGCATATATAAGTTCAGGATTCTTCCCAGATTCTTCCAGGGCTTCAAGAACATTGCCACGTATTCCCTCAGAGCCGTCATCTGTTGCTATGACCGTATCCATACAATATGCTCTGAAATCATCAGCCAGAAAACACTTGAAGCCCTTATCTCTGTATCCTAAGTAAGCTGCAGTCTCTGCTGCAGAACCTGCCTCAGCCAACTCTCTGGCAAGAAACAACAGGGATGGGGCTCCCAGACCACCCCCAAGAAGAGCGATCGTCCTGCCCGAAATCTTATCATTATCAAATGGATATCCCCTGCCCAGTGGTCCTTCTATTTCAAGCATATCCCCTGCCGTACAGGATGATATCTCCCGGGTACCTTCCCCGACGACACGGAATACTATGTCCATATACTCAGCTGTCGTATCTGCTATGCAAAATGGTCGTCCAAGGAGTTTTGATCCATCCTTCGGATATACCAAAACAAACTGTCCCGGTTTTGCCCCCCTGCATATATCTGTTTCAAACGTGATCCTGTATATATCCGGAGCTAAAAGAGTTTTTCTCTTTATCTTCGCTTTTTTTCTAAGTATGAGCTCATCTGTCATGAATTTCTCTCCGGATATGTGTGCTCTTCTGCAGAATATATCTTTTTCCCATCAGCTATCGTATACATTATCTTTCCGTGAAGGGTCATATTGATAAACGGGGTGTTTTCTGAACGAGAGTGCATCTCTCCCTTTTTTACGGTCCAGACAGCTTTAGGATCAAATATAGTTATATCTGCCGGATTCCCGACACTCAGATTACCGGCTTTTATTCCATAGAGTTTTGCAGGATTCACACTCATAAGCTCTATAAGACGGGTCAGTGAAATATAGCCTTTATCCACGAGCTCAGTAATCCCAAGTGCAAAAGCTGTCTCAAGACCTGTCATACCAGATGGCGCTTCCCTTAGCCCTTTTCCTTTTTCATAATCTGTATGAGGGGCATGATCTGTGGCGATCAGATCAATAGTACCATCAACGATACCAGCTATAATTGCCTGCCGGTCTTCCTCAGTACGCAGCGGAGGATTGACTTTTGCAAGGCTTCCATACCTGGTAACAGCGTCTTCCGTGAGAGAAAAATGATGGGGTGTCACCTCCGCGTGTATCAGCCCTTTGCTGTCCCTGCCCTTGTATCTTCTTATAATATCCACAGTCTCTTTTGCTGAGATGTGCTGAATATCTGTCCTGGATCCTGCTTCCAGCGCCATTTTCAGATCACGTTCTGTCATTATGTATTCAGCTTTCCGGTCAGCACCCTTTAGCCCCAATGATTTAGCCACACTACCACTATTAATGCCAGCCTCCCATACATATTGGGGATCCTCCTCATGGAAACTTATCACCGCTCCCAGACCGGCGGCTTCTTCCATAGCTTTTTTTACAAGCCCGGCATTTACAACAGGAGACCCATCATCGGTAAACCCTGCTGCCCCGGCCCTGAAAAGTCCTGCCATATCTGTAAGGCATCTGCCTTCCCGGCCTATGGTCAATGAAGCAGCCTGATATATTTTTATTTTCTCCTTACTCGCCCTTTTTAATATATCATCCAGGACTTCTATGCTGTCCACGGCAGGGGTGGTATTTGCCATGCATATTACAGAAGTATATCCTCCCGCCGCCGCAGCGAGCGCGCCTGTATGAAGCGTCTCCTTTTCTGTCTGCCCCGGATCCCTGAAATGCGAATGGACATCTACAAATCCTGGGGATACTGTAAGTCCACGTGCATCTATATCATCACCGGAAGTCCCGGCCAGATTCTTTCCCAGCTT
>CADCRB010000114.1 GCA_902803745.1 uncultured Lachnospiraceae bacterium | reverse complement strand
ATTCAGGAATACGACGGCCATGGACTATCCCAGCGTCCTGAATGTGGAAGAGAGGGAATATCTTGCTCATATTTTTGAGCTGCGTTATACAATGAGGACATCATATGAGGGGTCATACAGGCACAGGTATAAGCCACTTATGGATTACAGAATAGCAGTGGAGAGACTTGCCCCGATTGCAACAGATCTTTACCGTCTGAGCGAGTGCGTGAGAGAGATGAGGAAGAACGGCAGGGTCGATCCCTGAGACGACGCAGTGTATTATCCTGCCGGAATTGGTTGTTGCGGGGAGAATTAATATTGTATAATACCTGTAGCATCTGCTGAGAACAAGATATATCAGGAGAATAAGACAAGGAAGGTATTAACAGGTGGAACACGCAAAGTTAACACAGAGAACAATGTTCAGGCTGCTGCCGGTACAGATCCTGCTGGCATCTGTAGGAATGGTGAACGGAATAGTGTCAAGTCTTTTTGCCAGCAATTTCGTCGGCGTTAAAGCAATGAGTGCAGTGGGTCTTTATTCTCCGGTTAATCTGGCTGTAGTCGCTGTCACTATCATGCTCGTAGGCGGAGCGACAATCATTTGCGGAGAGCATATCGGACGGAATGATCCGGGAGGTGTCCAGAATATATTTGCTCTTGATGTTGTAGTTTCCGGGATCATTGCGATCATCGTGACTGTGGGACATCTGATGTTCGGAATGATCGGGAGCTTTGTTGCCATAGCAGATGACCCCGAGATCAACAGTATGCTTGCCATGTACGTTCTGGGCCAGTCGGTCAGTATTTTCCCGCTTTTCGTCGGCAGCCAGCTTTCTGCATTTCTTTCACTGGATAATAAAGGTAAAAGGGCAACTGTAGCCAGCCTTGTTTATATTGTGTTGAATTTTATCCTGAACTATCTCCTTGTGCGAGTCTTGCGGCTTGAGGCGCTTGGACTCGCACTTGCACCTTCCATAGGCCTTTGGGTCTATTTCCTGATCCAGGTTCCGTGTTTTATCAGCAAGGATGCACCTATGCATTTTACTTTCAAGGGGCTTAACTGGCGTGACAGCTGGAAGATAATTAAGATAGGAGCACCCGGGGCCGCAGGAAATGCCTATCACGCAGTCCGGGGTGCCGTAGTAAATTCGCTGATCATTGCAAGTATAGGGACAGTGGGAATATCTGCATCTACAGCGGCAAATTCTTTTCTGTCACTATTCTGGATAATTCCGGACGGGATGCTTGTCGTTTCGAGGATGATGATCAGCGTGAGCGTAGGAGAAGAAGACCGTCAATCGCTGATAGATGTGATGAGGACGGCTTTATATAATTTCATTCCCATTCTGCTCGTGCTCTCTTTTGCCATCATGCTGATGGCAGAGCCTCTTACGAGACTGTATTACAGGGACCCTTCGGATCCGGTTTATATGATGACTATGATGGGATTCAGGATACTGCCCTTATGTATGCCCTTAAGTATTATCATGACACATTTTTCCTGCTATTGGCAGGCGTCTGACAGACGTATACCGGTGCATATCCTAGCCCTGCTTGACGGAGTGGTCGGCACGGTGGTCTTTACAATGCTTCTTATCGGAAGCATGGGCATGAGCGGAGTATATCTGGCTAATGTGCTAAACGGACTGATAGCGCCGGTCTTTGTGCTGATCTATGCCTCGATATATAAGAAAGGATTTCCTAAAAATCTTGATGAACTAATGGCTATACCTAAAGGTTTCGGAGTGCCTGTCTATGGACGGATAGATCTCAATCTGCAGGATATGGAAAGTGTCATAGGAGTTTCAAGTACTCTGCAGGAATTCTGTCAGGAGAGGGGGATCGACAGACGAAGGGCTTTCTTTGCAAGTCTCTTCCTTGAGGAAATGGCCGGCAATATCGTAAAGCACGGATTTTCTGCAGATAAAAAGAAGCATAATGTGCGGGTATGCATAGCCTGCAGACCAGATACCCTGATCCTTTCGCTAAAAGACGACTGTGTCCCTTTTAATATAGAGCAGAGACGTCAGATGATGGATCAGGAGGATGTGACAAAGAATATCGGTATACGTCTGGTGTCAGGGGTTGCCTCTGAGATGCATTATCAAAATATTCTCGGACTCAATGTTCTGTCGATAAGGCTTAACGGAAGTACGAATATGTAAAATGCTGAACGATTATTGATTTTCCGATGATGAACAAGAATACAAAAAAACCGGCGTGTCGCCGGTTTTTTTATTAGCTGCTGTAAAGCTAAAGCTGTCATCCCATTATTATTTCCACATTAACGTCCTTCTTGCTTTTATCGTAAGGTATCACATTTCCGGATACTTCGGTTCCGTCAACTGTCATCTTTTTCACACCCTTGCAGACATCATCGGGATTTTTGACTGTGATATGATATACGGCATTCCTGTATTCGCGCGTGATACTGAAATCTCCGAAACCGTGAGGGGTGCAGGGATTGATCTGCAGACCGTTAAGGGTAGGGTAAACGCCCAGTATGTACTGTGAGATATCTGTGAAGGTCCAGGCTGCTGTACCCGTAAGCCAGGAATTCTTGCCCTGACCAAAGAACTTGGCATCACGTCCGGCGACCATCTGGGAATATACATAGGGCTCAGTCCTGTGAATCTCGGAGATGTCCTGCAGATAGGCGGGGCAGGTCTTGCGATATATCTCAAATGCTCTGTCGCCGTCTCCTATTACGGTCTCCGCAATGGATACCCAGGGATTATTATGACAGAATATACCGGCGTTCTCCTTGTATCCAGGCGGATAAGAGGATATCTCACCCAACTCGACATGATAATGTGTAAAAGCGGGCTGAAGGATCATTACGCCGTATTCGGAATCAAGCATTTCCTTTACGGAGTCCATGGCCTTCTGCGCTTCTCCGGTCTCCACGCCGACACCGGCCAGAACGCAGAAACCCTGGGGCTCGATAAAGATCTTGCCTTCGTCACATTCATCGGATCCGACTTTATTACCGTTTGCGTCATATGCTCTTACGAACCATTTCCCATCCCAGCCAGCGGTAAGAAGGGCTTTAGTCATCTTCTCGACTTCCTGTCTGGCTCTCTTTGCTTCGTCTGTCTTTCCCAGGAAGTCGCAGAGATCGGCATATTCATTTCCGTATTTTACAAACATGCCGCCGATAAATACTGATTCGGCAACGGGACCTTCAGAGGGGCCGAAGGTCTGGAAGGATTCGCCGGGATGCTCTGAAAAGCAGTTGAGATTCAGGCAGTCATTCCAGTCGGCACGGCCTATGAGCGGAAGATCATGGGGCCCTTTGTGATTTATCGTATAGTCCAGACTTCTGGTAAGATGCTCGAAGAGAGTGGTGGCTATCGACATATCATTGTCATAGGGAACCTTTTCATCCAGGATCGTGGTGTCTCCGGTCTCGCGGATATAAGCAGAGGTACCGGCAATGAGCCAGAGCGGATCATCATTGAATCCGCTTCCTATATCGGAATTACCCTTCTTGGTAAGTGGCTGGTACTGGTGATAGGCAGACCCGTCCGGGAACTGGGTGGAAGCTATGTCTATTATCCTCTGTCTTGCCCTGTCGGGGATAAGATGCACAAATCCAAGGAGATCCTGACAGGAGTCCCTGAAGCCCATTCCTCTGCCTATTCCGGACTCGTAATATGATGCGGAGCGGCTCATATTGAAAGTTACCATACATTGATACTGGTTCCAGATATTTACCATACGGTTGACCTTGTCGTTTGCAGTGTCTACCGTGAACTTGGCGAGAAGCTTCTTCCAATAGGCTTTGAGGTCATTGAATGACTTCTCTACATCGGCATCAGTCTGATATTTTGCGAGCATTTTTTCTGCAGGAGCTTTATTTATCACATCCTGCTTTTCCCACTTCTGATCCTCGGGGTTTTCGCAATATCCGAGAACAAAAACAAAGCTCTTTGATTCTCCGGGAGCGAGAGTGATATCTATCTGATGTGAAGCTATAGGATACCAGCCGGAAGCTATTGAATTTCTGCATTTTCCTTCGCAGACCGCATCAGGATTAGCGCCGGAATTATACACTCCGATAAAATCATCTCTTGAGGTATCAAAGCCGTCTGCCTTTGTATTCACTGAATATACAGCGTAATGATTTCTTCTTTCGCGGTACTCGGTCTTGTGATATATCGTGCTTCCTATGACTTCCACTTCGCCGGTGGAAAGGTTTCTCTGATAATTTGTCATATCGTCCATGGCATTCCAGAGACAGAACTCTACATAAGAAAAAAGCTGAAGCTTCTTTTCGGAAGAGCCTTCATTCTTTATCTTTATCTGCTGAACCTCGCAGGTGTCATCCATTGGGACGAAGCAAAGAACATCCGCGCTGACATCGTCCTTCTTTCCATGGAATTTCGAATATCCGATACCGTGACGGCACTCATATTCATCAAGTGCAGTCTTTGTCGGCTGCCAGCCGGGGTTCCATATCGTAGAACCATCCTTTATATAAAAGTATTTGCCGTTTGAATCCAGCGGGACATCATTATATCTGTATCTCGTGATGCGAAGAAGCTTGGCATCTTTATAGAAGGAATAGCCTCCGCTCGTATTTGAGATAAGAGAGAAGAAGTCGTTGCTGCCGAGATAGTTGATCCAGGGCAGCGGAGTTTTAGGCGTGGTGATGACATATTCCATGTTGTCATCGTCGAAATGTCCGAAATTCATGTCTTTACCCCCATTATGGTTTTGATATCTATAACGATTAAGTGTTCCGGTGAAAACCGGGTTAGATTGATTATATTCTATAACAGCAGGAAATACAACAAGAAATGTCTAAGCGCTCCGGAAAATATCAATTATAATAATCGGCTTAAACAATTAAGCGAAAACGCATCTGTTTTGATGTATAAGGAGAGGGAATTCGAGGGCGGGGAGACGATTTTTATTAAAAATGACTAAAAATCACAAAAAAATATTGACTTGGTTGGGATAATGTTATATATTTATCCTACGAAAACGTTTAAGACGGCCTTGGATAATTTCAGAGACCTGACAGAGCGTCATAATTGGAGGCAAGACGAATGGTCTCGATGAAAGACATATCAAAAAAAGTCGGCGTATCGGTCGCAACTGTAAGCAAAGCGCTCAATGATCACAGCGATATCGGTGAAGCGACCAAGCGGAAGGTCAGGGAGGCTGCAAGAGAGATGGGATATTTTCCAAATGCCTCGGCCAGGACCTTAAAGACTAACAGAAGCCACAATATCGGAGTCCTTTTCAGGGACGAAGCCGGAAACGGGATCACGCATGATTTTTTTGCAGCAGTTCTTGATTCTCTGAAAAAAACGGCAGAGTCTAAGGGATATGATATCAGCTTTATTAACAGCAGCCGAAGCTTTATGGATATGAAATATCTTGAGCATTGCAGATACAGAGGATATGACGGCGTGGTGCTTGCGTGCATAGATTTCAGTGATCCTGATGTGGTGGAGCTGGCGACAAGCAGCATTCCGGTGGTCACAATAGATCACGTATTCGACAACAGGACAGCTATCATATCTGACAATGTAAGCGGAATAAAGGATCTGGTTACTTATATATATCAGACCTGCGGACACAGAAAGATAGCATATATTCATGGCCGGGACTCATCTGTTACAAAGAACAGGCTCGCAAGCTTTTATGCGACGATGGAGGAGCTGGGTGGAACGGTTCCGGATGAATATGTAAAAGACGGTATCTACAGGAAGCCGGAGATATCCTGTGCACTGACAAATGAGCTCCTTGATCTGAAGGATCCGCCTACCTGCATCATATATCCGGATGACTTCTCGGCGATAGGCGGAATAAATGCCATACAGGCCAGAGGACTTTCAATACCGGAGGATATATCCATAGCGGGATATGACGGAATAAGGATCGCGAAGGTTCTGGAACCAAAGCTTGCGACCATCGAGCAGGATACTGAGACCATAGGAGATCTTGCAGCAAGAAAACTTGTGCAGATGATAGAGAGGCCAAAGACTTCAATTTCCGAGAGAATAGTAGTCACGGGAAAGCTTCTTACAGGGGGATCCATAAAGAATCTGGAAAATCCCGCTTAAATACGGTATCAGGGCATAAGCCTTATACATACATTTATTTCATAATCTTAAGGAGGAAAAAGATGAAAAAGAAGATCGTAAGTATTATGCTTACAGCAGCAATGACAGCAACTCTTCTTGCTGGCTGCGGAGGCGCAGCAGCACCTGCAGCAACAGATTCAGCAGCACCCGCAGCAGAGGAAGCAGCTCCCGCAGATGACGCGGCAGCAGCTGACACGGCAGCAGCTGACACAGCAGCTGACGCAGCAGCACCTGCAGATGATGCAGCAGCGGCTGATACAGCAGCGGCAGCTGGTGACGAGGGCTCGGTGCTCAATGTACAGTGCTGGAACGAGGAGTTCAAGAGCAGGGTTACAGATCATTATCCCGGATATGAGAAGGTTGATGATACTACTGGTAAGATCGGCGACGTGACCGTAAAATGGATCATCACTCCTACCGATGATAATGCATACCAGAATCATCTCGATGAGATACTTCCTACAAACGAGAGCGCAGCTGCTGATGACAAGGTTGATATCTTCCTTGTAGAGGCTGACTATGCTCTTAAGTATGTCAACGCTGATCCCGCAGTAGCAATGTCAATGGATGATCTTGGCATCGCAGCCGGTGACATCGCTGATCAGTACAAGTACACACAGGATATCGTCACAGATTCAAACGGCGCTATCAGGGGGCTTTCTTGGCAGGCATGCTCAGCAGGTCTCATCTACAACAGGGACATTGCGAAGGAAGTTCTCGGAACTGAGGAGCCTGATGAAGTTCAGGAGAAGGTTAAGGACTGGGCTGCATTCACAGCAACAGCCGAGGAACTCAAGAAAGCCGGCTACTTCGTAGAGTCAACAGTTAATGACTCATATCGTGTTTATTCAAATAACGTTTCTGCTCCCTGGGTTGACGGAACTACTGTCAAGGTTGACCCTAACATCGAGAAGTGGGTTGAGGATTCAAAGGCGCTTGTTGATGCAAAGGAGACCAATACATATGAGCTCTGGTCAGATGACTGGAACAAGGGTTTCTATCCTGAAGGAAAGGTGTTCGCATACTTCGGACCCGCATGGCTGATCAACTTCTGTATGGCAGCTGATACTGAAGGTTCTGTAGCAAATGCAGGCCGTTGGGGTCTCTGCGTAGGTCCTCAGTCATTCTACTGGGGTGGAACATGGATCTGCGGAGCGGTTGGTACAGACAACCCGACACTTGTAAAGGATATCATGCTCACAATGACTACCGACAAGGCAGTGCTTAAGGAGATAGTTGAGAAGGATTCTGACTGTGTAAACAGCCCTTCACTCCTTGCAGAGCTTGCAGCAGATACCTCTTTCGGAAGCAAGATCCTTGGCGGACAGAATCCTTACAAGCAGCTTGCTGACGGAGCTGAGAAGGTTGATATGAGCAAGGTTTCTGATTATGATCAGGGCTGCAACGAGTCTTTCCAGGCAGCTATGAAGGATTACTTCGAGGGCAAGGTAGACTATGACAAGGCTATCGCTAATTTCCAGACATCAGTCAAGGAGAAGTATCCTGAGCTTTCATTCTGATAAACCGGATGAAGTAAAGTGATATTTGATCAAAGGGCCTGCCCGTTCGCGGGCGGGCCTTTTCTCTAAAAAACGTTTTCGTCAATATTCACAATTGAAATTTATATTTTATGCACATATTGCAGTAAATATGCTATAATCATAAAGGTAAGCTGTGAGCATTGAACGGAAGGCGATGCCAAAAGCAATTAAAAAGAAAAGAGGTATTTTTATGGATGGGGGAAAGAAAAAAGGGAATTCAAATGTTGTGAAGTATAATAAATGGGGCTATATCTTCCTTGCTCCGTTTATCATCGTTTATTCGGTATTTCAGCTTATACCGTTTATCTCAACGATCTATTACAGCTTTTTTGAGAATTATCGTTCTGGATTAAAGCAGATCGGACCGAATTTTATAGCTCTGGAGAACTATAAGGCTCTGCTTGCGAATGCCGATATCTGGAAGTACACCGAGAATACTTTTGTGATGTGGATCATCGGATTTGTTCCGCAGATAGTCGTATCTCTTCTTCTGGCCTCGTGGTTTTCGGATCCTTCCCTTCGGATCAAGGGACAGAGATTTTTTAAGACAGTGATCTATCTGCCGAATCTTATAATGGCAGCGGCATTTGCAATGCTCTTCTTCACTCTGTTTGCCGACTCCGGCCCCATCAATTCAATGCTTGTGCAGGCTGGGATTTTGGCTGAGCCTTATAAATTCATGTCTAACACGGGGAGCGCAAGGATATTGGTGGGCTTTATGAACTTCCTTATGTGGTTCGGTAATACGACGATACTCCTGCTTGCAGGAATGATGGGTATAGATACATCTCTTTATGAGGCTGCCGAGGTCGACGGAGCCACTTCCACTCAGATCTTCTGGAGGATCACGATGCCTATGCTGAGACCGATCTTTGTTTTTGTGCTGATAACGTCCCTTATCGGAGGTCTCCAGATGTTTGATGTTCCGCAGATCCTGACAAACGGTGAGGGTGCTCCGGACAGGACAACGATGACTCTTATCATGTACCTGAATAAGCATCTCTTTAATAAAAACTACGGGATGTCCGGTGCACTTTCGGTGATCCTGCTCATTGTCACCGGTATTTTGAGCTTCGCTGTATACAGATTCACTACCAAACAGGAAAGCTACTGAGAAGGAGGAGACAGATAATGGATAACAGAAGATTAAAATCGGGAGTAAGCGTCACAACAAGGCGCGTCATAGCATATATCGTTCTGGCTCTGGTAACTGTACTCTGCCTTTTCTGGTTTTATATACTTTTTATAAATGCCACAAGGAGCCACTCGGATCTGACCAGAGGGTTCACTCTGATACCCGGTGGAAATGCCGTCGCAAACTGGATCAGTCTGATGCACAGTTCCCAGCCCGTGATCAGCGGATTGAAGAATTCACTGATAATAGCGATCAGCGCTGCGGTGCTGTCCACCTATTTCTCAACTATGACCGCCTATGCGATACATGCATATGAGTTTAAGATCAAGAACGCAATGTTCACATTTATCCTTGCTGTTATGATGATCCCGACTCAGGTAGTCGCTCTCGGATTTATCAATTTGATGGGCAGGATGAAGCTGATGGATACCTTTATTCCGCTTATTGTTCCGGCGATTGCAGCTCCGGCGACTTTCTTCTATATGAAACAGTATATGGAGTCCACGCTTCCCATGGCGCTGCTTGAGGCAGCACGTATCGATGGATCCGGCGAGTTCAGGACCTTTAACAGTATCGTGCTTCCCCTGATGAAACCGGCGATCGCGGTACAGGCAATATTTTCTTTTGTAGCCAGCTGGAATAATTACTTTACTCCGGCGCTGGTGCTGACTACGGATAAGAAGAAAACGCTGCCTATTTTGATCGCACAGCTTCGGTCTGCGGACTTCCTTAAGTTTGATATGGGACAGGTTTACATGATGATCGCTTTCTCGATCTTCCCTGTCATCATAGTCTATCTTATCCTTTCAAAGAATATTGTCGGAGGGGTTTCGGTAGGAGCAGTTAAAGGCTGATCAGACATAGGATTCAGTAACACAGATCATAAAGATCCCGGGGGATGATACCCCGGGATTTTGATATTTTTCCGGGATAGAAAGAAATTAGCACTCACCTCTTGACAGTGCTAACAATCCGATGTAATATATTTTCAGAAATAAAGAAATCGTTGACCGACCCGCCCTGATCTGGCATCAAGACGGGTTTTTGTGAATAATACAGAGGAGGTGAGACTATGAATATAGATAAATTCACACAGAATTCCATAAAGGCGGTGAATGGCTGCCAGAAGATCGCGATGGATTACGGAAATCAGGAAATAGTGCCTGCTCATCTTGTTTATTCTCTGATGACAATAGATGAATCGCTGATCCGAAGACTTATCGAGAAAATGTGGATCGATGCAGATGAATTCTTAAGGAGCGTACTTGAGATAATAGAGAAGCGCCCAAAGGTTCAGGGCGGAGAGCCATTTATGGGACAGGAGCTGAATAAGATCCTGCTCTCGGCTCCGGACGAGGCAAAGGCCATGGGGGATTCCTATGTATCTGTGGAGCATTTATTCCTTTCTCTGATCAGGCATCCGGGACGTGAACTCAAGGAGACACTTAAGGATTACGGAATTACCCGGGATCATTTTCTTAAGGTTCTTTCCGAGGTTCGCGGCAATCAGAGCGTTAATTCTGATAATCCGGAGGATACCTATGATGTACTTGAAAAATACGGTACCAACCTTGTGGGATATGCCAGGGAACAGAAACTTGATCCGGTAATAGGACGTGACAGTGAGATCAGGAATATGATACTGATCCTTTCGAGAAAGACGAAAAACAATCCTGTGCTTATCGGAGAACCCGGAGTAGGAAAAACCGCAGCGGTAGAAGGTCTGGCGCAAAGAATAGTGGCGGGTGATGTGCCGGAGGCCCTTAAGGACAAGGAGATATTCTCTCTTGATATGGGAGCGCTGGTCGCAGGCGCAAAGTACAGGGGAGAGTTTGAGGAAAGACTTAAGGCTGTGCTGGAGGAGGTCAGAAAGTCTGAAGGACGCGTGATCTTATTTATAGACGAGCTGCATCTTATCGTCGGAGCAGGAAAGACTGATGGTGCAATGGATGCAGGCAACATGCTGAAACCTATGCTTGCCCGCGGCGAGCTCCACTGCATAGGTGCCACGACTTTGGATGAATACAGGGAGTACATAGAAAAGGATAAGGCTTTGGAACGCCGTTTCCAGCCTGTGCTGGTGGATGAACCGTCAGTGGAGGATACCATTTCAATACTTCGAGGCCTGAAGGATCGTTATGAGGTTTATCATAGCGTGAAGATAGCAGATTCGGCACTGGTGGCGGCAGCTGTACTGTCTCACAGATATATTTCCGACAGATTCCTGCCTGATAAGGCTATTGACCTTGTGGATGAGGCCTGTGCCTCAATAAAGACAGAGATGGATTCTATGCCTGCGGAGCTGGATGAGATGAGAAGGCGTCTTACCCAGATGCAGATAGAGGAGACTGCTCTTAAGAAGGAGAAGGACAACGCATCTAGGCAGAGACTCGCGGAGCTTCAAAAAGATATCTCAGAGCTTAATGAGAGATTCCAGGGTGATAAAGCAAAGTGGGATACCGAGAAGCAAAGCGTAGGCAGGCTTTCCGAGCTCAGGGAGCAGATAGAGTCCGTGAACAATGAGATACAGATAGCGCAAAGGCAGGGGGATCTGGAAAAGGCGGCAAAGCTCCAGTACGGTGATCTGCCAAAGCTGGTATCTGAGCTGGAGGCAGCGGAGGCGTCGCTTCACGCAAGAGATATTTCCATGGTGCATGAAGCTGTCACTGAGGATGAAATAGCAGCCATAGTTTCACGCTGGACAGGGATCCCTGTATCAAAGCTTAATGAGGGAGAACGTGAAAAAGTCCTTCATCTGGGAGATACACTGCATAAAAGAGTGATCGGCCAGAATGATGCTGTTGAGAAGGTGGTGGATGCCATTATCAGGTCAAGGGCCGGAATAAAGGATCCTACGAAACCGATTGGAAGCTTTTTGTTCCTGGGGCCTACAGGGGTCGGAAAGACAGAGCTTGCAAAGGCTCTCGCAGAGGCGCTCTTTGATGATGAAAATAATATAGTACGTATTGACATGTCGGAATATATGGAAAAATTCTCAGTATCCCGTCTCATCGGAGCTCCTCCCGGATATGTGGGTTATGACGAAGGAGGGCAGCTGACGGAGGCGGTACGAAGACATCCGTACTCGGTAGTGCTTTTTGATGAGATAGAAAAAGCGCATCCAGATGTGTTTAATGTGCTGCTTCAGGTGCTTGATGACGGACGGATCACGGATTCACAGGGGCGGACGGTAGATTTCAAAAACACGATACTGATAATGACCTCAAACATCGGCTCTCAATATCTTTTGGACGGAATAGACGATGCAGGTCATATCAGCCGGGATGCTCATGATGCGGTAGAGGCAGAGCTTAGGGAGCATTTCAGACCCGAATTCCTGAACAGACTGGATGAGATAATAGAATTCAGACCTCTGACCAAGGCCAATATCAGAGGAATAGTAGAACTCCTCATCGCAGACACTAACAGGCGGCTTGCGGATAAACAGCTTGCAGTAAGCCTTACCGATGAAGCGAAGAAATTTATCGTTGACGGCGGATATGATCCGGTATATGGAGCCCGTCCGCTGAAACGGTATATGCAGAAGAACGTGGAAACCCTTGCGGCGCGTGTCATCCTTTCAGACGGAGCAGGTGAGGGGGATGTGATAAACATAGACTGTGAGGATGGAGCCCTTACGGCGAAAACAGAGCATAAGGACTGACTGCAGGAAATGAACTAAGGACGTGAAGCTTTGGAAACCGAGAAGACTTCGTTATATATATTGAAGAAGTTTTCATCTGTGTCAAGACTTCGGTCCGGGAGCTGAAGTGTGGTCCATAAGTCGGGGGTAAAGTCAGTATACAATCCTTTGACAAATGAACCGTAGACATCGTCAAATGCCTCTGACTTGCGTTTTTTCAGAAGGCGCGCTTTATTGGCATCAGTCTGTTCTCTGTCATAAGTGCTTATACACTTTATTATGGAGGTGCCTTCGCCGGTTATCACAGGAGATGATACTTCATCCTTGGACAGATTAAAACAGACATCGACGAATTCGGCAGGGAATTCGTCGGTGTCTTTTCCAAAGGAGTATTTTGATTCGCTTCCTTCATTATATTCGTCCACGATGGAATCAAAGGCTTCGCCTTCGGATATCCTCGAATATATCGCGTCTGCTTTGCGCTGGATCTCGTCCTGATCTTCGCCTTTTATCAAGATGCGCTGAATAGTGATGATACGGGCTTCATCATCGGAGATTTCCGGATTAACATCCTTTGTGATATCGTCATAGACCTTATTTGCGAGGGCATAGTCTTCATACATGGTCTGCAGAAGCTCCGGAGTGATCTCCAGATCCCTTATGTCTTCGTCGGATAAGGACTTCATATAACGATCTGCAGCCTTAGAGCATTTGTCTGTATCCATTTCCGACAATGTTATATTTCTTTCCTTTGCGAGCATTCCCATAGCCTTAACCTCGGCAAGACGGGACAGGGACAGGGAGGATAGCTTGTCCTTGACGGGGATCCCCTCTACTGAATGCTCCATCAGCTCTTCGCCATAGACATCCGAGTAGCTGTCTTCGAGGCTTTTGACATAAACATTTACCTCCGGAACGAAGCATTTATTGTCACCAACGCAAAAAAGCTCGCCTTCCTCGAAACCTGTGGTGAGCACTATACGGTTTTCCTTCCCGCAGCCGCAAAGCAGCAGGCAGGCTGTGATAATAAAAAATAAGCGGATATTCATAACGGGTATTGTATCAAAAATAAAAGGTTTTTGTATATACTGCCCTTTGGCTGGTTTTGAGCGGCGCAAAAGCTTGCTCTCGTTAAGTGATCAGGTATAATACGCACTAAGCGAGTACAAAACACTCGCAAAGTGCTTTTATTAT